>URHU01000050.1:0-12642 GCA_900547715.1 uncultured Collinsella sp.
CGAGATTTCTGCCTGTCTCGTGGGCTCGGAGATGTGTATAAGAGACAGGGGGAAGCCCATTCCCTTTTTTATGCGCTACCTACGAAGACTGTCCCCAACGACTAGTCACAGGGGACGTTCCTAAATGACTAGGTATGGCTGCTGGGCCTAGGCTGTTAGGTCGAGTTCGTAGAGGAAGCTTTCGCGCGGCATGTCGTGGCGGCGCTCTTCGCGGTTGGCGCGGTGCGTGGCCGTGCGCTTAAAGCCGTGCAACTCGTAGAACTTCCAAGAGCAGTCGGAGTCGGTGTACAGGTGCGCCCTCGTCGCCCCGCGCGAGGACAGGTACGAGACCGCGGCATCGAGCAAAACCGAGCCAACGCCCAGTCCGTGGACATCGCGATCAACGGCAAGCAGCGTAACCTCGTTGTCGTGCGGCAACGGGCTGCTTTCGAGCAGGCGGTTGTTGGTTCGGATGGTTGCGCGCACAAACGAGAGATACTCGGCGCAGGCATCGGGCTCCAGCTCGCGCATCTGCGATAGCAGCGCGCGTTCGGCATCCATCCAATGTTCCTTGACGGTGGCGCCGGAGCTCTGTCCTGCACGTGCGAGCGAAATGCCACGCGCCTGACCGTCGATTACGGCAACCTGCGAAAACGTCGATGACGAAAGGCAATAGGCGAGGTCGCACGCGGCCTCAAGGCGGTTGTACTCATCGTTATCCGAATTGTTATGCCAAAGCTGCTGCAGAATCAGCGCGATGGCGTCGAAGTCTTCGGTATCAAACGGTCGGTAGAGAACCCGCGAGACCATGGTGCCTCTTTCTTTTGCGGATGCATATCGAGCACAGTTCTACCACGCTATTGGCATCTAATTATGGTGCCCCTGTGTTCCATGAACTCACCGTGCCCGGTGCCGTGCCCATCCCCTCCGCTCGCAAACTTTTTCTGCATATGCGCCCGTTGCGGGGTGCATCGATGCGCTCGATGCGCTACATTGAATCAGTATTTTCAATGCCGCTGCGCGAGCGCTGCAGATCGACGTATCACCGACTCACAGAGCACGGCGGCGTACCAGACAGGAGGACTGCATGGGATCTGATGTGAAGATCGCACGCGCGTTGATCTCGGTTACCGATAAGACGGGCATCGTCGATTTCGCACGGACGCTGGTCGATGACTTTGGCGTCGAGATCATCTCTACGGGCGGCACAGCTCGTGCCATCGAGGACGCGGGCGTCCCCGTAACCCCCATCGAGGAGTTCACGGGCTATCCCGAGATGATGGACGGCCGCGTTAAGACCCTGCACCCCAAGGTTCACGGCGCGCTGCTGGCCCGCCGCGATTCCGAGCAACACATGCAGGAGGCCGCTCAGCACGGCATCAAGCTGATCGATCTGGTCGTCGTCAACCTGTACGAGTTCGAGAAGACCGTCGCCAACCCCGAGGTCACCTTCGCGGATGCCATCGAGCACATCGACATCGGTGGCCCCTCCATGCTGCGCTCTGCCGCCAAGAACGCCACGAGCGTTACCGTCATCTCCGACCCGGCCGACTATGATGCCGTCCTGGCCGAGATGCACGAGACCGGTGGCTGCACCACGCTTTCTACCCGTCGTCGCCTGCAGGTGAAGGTCTACCAGACCACCGCCGCCTACGACACGGCCATCTCCCGTTGGCTTGCCGCCCAGGCAAGCGACGTGGCGGACACTTCTGCCAAGCTCGAGATCTCGCTGGAGAAGGTCGACGACCTGCGCTATGGCGAGAACCCGCAACAGAAGGCTACGGTCTATCGCTTTGCCGAGGGCTGCGAGAACACTGCGAGCTCGCAGTTCCCGCTCGTGGGCTCCGAGCAGATCCAGGGCAAGCCGCTCAGCTACAACAACTATCTGGATGCCGACGCCGCTTGGAACCTGGTCCGCGAGTTCGACGAGCCTGCCTGCGTGATCCTCAAGCATCAGAACCCCTGCGGCTCCGCCGTGGCCGAGGACATCACGGCCGCCTACGACCGCGCCTTCGTCTGCGATCCCAAGAGCGCCTTTGGTGGCATCATCGCCTGCAACCGCGAGGTTCCCTATGAGCTGGTTGAGCACTTTGCCGATCAGAACAAGCAGTTCGTCGAGGTTATCATCGCCCCGAGCTACACCGCCAAGGCGCTCGAGCGCATGGCTAAGCGCCCCAACCTGCGCGTGTTGGCTACCGGCGGCGTGGACCACGGCGCCCAGGTGGAGCTGCGCTCCGTCGACGGCGGCATGCTGGTGCAGGAGGTCGACCATGTGACCGAGGATCCCGCGACCTTTACGTTCCCCACCGACCGCAAGCCCACCGACGCCGAGATGGCTGAGCTCGAGTTTGCCTGGAAGGTCTGCAAGGGCGTCAAGTCCAACGCCATCCTGGTCTCCAAGGATAAGGCCGGCATTGGCATGGGCCCGGGTCAGCCTAACCGCGTTGACTCCGCACTGCTTGCCTGCGAGCGTGCCGAGGACTTCTGCGAGCGCGAGAGCGTGGAGAAGGGCGGCTTTGCCTGCGCAAGCGATGCGTTCTTCCCGTTCCGCGACAACGTCGACGTGCTTGCCGCGCACGGCGTGACCTGCATCATCCAGCCCGGCGGCTCCAAGCGCGACGACGAGAGCATCCAGGCCTGCAATGAGCATGGTATTGCGATGGTCTTTACGGGTGCCAGGCATTTCCGCCACTAAGTAGGGAAGCGGCGCTGCGGCTTGCCCAGCCGCCGCACCTTGCCGTTCATTCGTCGCTCGCGTACCCAAGTACGCGTCGCTCCTCTTTCACGGCAATCTGCGGCACCTGGGCAACCCTCGCCGACCTGTTAGGTTGACTGGGGAGGATGGGATGTTATCTCGTCCCTTGGACTTGCCTCGCTTCTAAAATAATCTCTGCAAAAGACGGTCGCTCCGTTTGGAGGGCCGTCTTTTTGGTATAAGAGGACGGAATGACTAACACGAAAGGTATGACCATGCCCCAGATTGATGATGCCGAGCTGTTTGGCAATGCCGAGGATCAGCGTGCGTACGAGGACTTTTGCGCCAATCAGGAGGCGGTCGAGAAGTTTACGCTCGACAAGCCCGCGCTTGTCTGCCGTTGGCGCATGTCCAACAAAAAGGTACCCATGCTCAACCGTCACATCCGCGCGCTGTCTGAGCGCCTGGTGCAGGGCGAGCCACTTACCCATAACATGCTCAGCTGGGCCAAGCAGCACGTTGAGTGGTCGCTTGCCGAGGGCGATTACACCGCACGCGACGGCGTGCTCATGCTGGTGATCGACGTCAACGGCAACGCCGCCATGACGGTGGGGGAGTACGAGCCGCTCGCCGATACGTCGGCCAAGGCGCTGCGTGCCCGCTCCGCTGAGGCTCGCTCCGAGGCCGACGAAACCGGCGTGGCGCCCGAGCTGCTCGCCGCCGTCAACAATGGCGAGCTTGCCTTTGTGGCGCCGGCGGACGAGTTCCTGTGCGGCACGGCGACGCTCATTGAGCAGCTGGCCCAGACCAAGGGCATCCCGGTCACGCGCGTAGACATTCCCGCGCAGCTTAAGGGCGCGCTGTTCCTGGTGAGCGACGAGCACGGCGTGGTCCCCGCAACTGAGACGGACGCCGCCGAGGCCGACGCCGCCACGGTCGCCTTCTTTGCCGACGGCTACGAAAAGCTCCGTGCCCGCCGCTAAATGATGTTTCTGGGACGGGGATTAAAGAATCATTTTGGTCCCCGCCACCGCTGCGAGTGCGAGGCGGACAAAACGCCCCCGCTCGCGAACAGTTCTGTCACCTGGCACCGCGCGAGGCGTGTACCTGCGACGCCGTGGGCATAATGGTATGTAAGGTGCAAGTTACGCGAAATGGGAGGACACATGGCGCTGATTTATGTCGTTGAGGACGACGAGCCCATTCGTCGTGAGCTTATCGACATCCTTGCCCGCGCCGGGTTTGAGATCGAGGCCTGCGAATCGTTTGAGCACGTCTCGCGCGATATTCTCGCCGCCGCACCCGACCTGGTGCTGCTCGACCTGACGCTTCCCGTCAAGGACGGCCAGCATATCTGCCACGAGGTTCGCCGCGAATCCGAGGTTCCCATCATCGTCCTCACGTCGCGCACGACCGAGATCGACGAGGTCATGGCCATGACGTTCGGCGCGGACGACTTTGTTCCCAAGCCCTATAGCGCCCGTGTGCTCGTGGCGCGCATCAATGCCTTGCTGCGTCGCACCGCGGCGGCGGGCGAGCGCAGCACGCTCGTCCACAAGGGACTGGAGCTCGACCTCGCACGCTCCATGGTCACCAACACGCAAACGGGCGCCAGCACCGAGCTCACCAAAAACGAGCTGCGTATCCTCTCGCTGCTTCTGAGCCGCGCGGGCAAGATCGTTTCGCGCTCGGCCATCATGCAGGACCTGTGGGACTCCGACGCCTTTGTGGACGACAATACGCTTACCGTCAACATCAACCGCCTGCGCACCACGCTCGAAAAAATCGGCATCAAGGGGTATTTGACAACGCACCGCGGCCAGGGCTATTCGGTCTAGGGGCCGGCTATGTCGTTTGGCAAGTTCTTTAAAGATGCGCTGCTTCCCGTCGCCGTGTGGACGTGCGGTGTGCTGCTGAGCTGCTTTGTGCTGACGGTCGCCGGCGCACCCGTTTCTATCGTGGTCGTGACGGTTGGCGTGTCCTTTATCTTCGGTATGCTCGGCATCGTGGTCGAGTACGCTCGCCGTCGCCGTTTTCTGCGTCAGTTGGAGCGCGCGGCCGAGGAGCTCGAGAGTCCCGCATGGGTGCAGGAGATGGTGCAATGCCCGACCTATGCCGAGGGCGAGCTCGAGTACGAGGTCTTGCGCCGGGTGGGCAAGGCGGCATGCGACGAGGTTGCCGAAGGCCGGCGTCAGACCGATGACTATCGCGACTATATCGAGAGCTGGGTCCACGAGGCCAAGCTGCCCCTGGCGGCGGCCCATCTGATTTTGGAAAACCTGGATGGCAGCGAAGACGACCTGTCGCGTGTGGATGACCTGGGTCGCGAGCTGGCTCGCGTGGAGCGCTATATCGACCAGGCGCTGTACTACGCGCGCTCGGAAGTCGTGGAGCGCGACTACTTGATTCGCCGCTGGGATCTCAAGACCCTGGTGACGGGCGCGATTAAGGCCAACGCGCGCGAGCTCATCGCGGCGCACGTGGCCCCGGTGTGCGAGAACCTCGACTTTGAGGTCTTTACCGACGAGAAGTGGCTCGAGTTTATTCTGGGCCAGCTTATTCAGAACAGCATTAAATATGCGCGTGAGGACGGCGCAAAGATCGTGTTTTCGGGTGCGTTGCTGGACGAGGGTCTGGCGAGCGAGCGCATCGAGCTTACCGTCGCGGACAACGGCTGCGGCGTGTGTGCGGCAGACCTGCCGCGCGTGTTCGAGAAGGGCTTTACCGGCGACAACGGCCGCACCACCAAGCGTGCAACGGGTATTGGCCTCTATCTGGTGGCGCGCCTGTGCTCCAAGATGGGCATCGACGTCACCGCGGCATCGGAGCCGGGCGAAGGCTTCGTCGTCACGTTTGCCTTCTCAACCAACAAGTTCCAATACTTTGAGTAGTTAGCCCGTATGGCGTAGCCGTTCAGGATCTTCCCATCTAAGAAAAATCAGATTTCTCGAAAGCTATGTTCCTGAACGGGAACATTGCTAATGTAGTCAACACTATATTCCCGTACATGAACATAGTGCTACGGTTTTATACTATGTTCACGGACAGGAATATAGCTGGAGGCGTCATGAGAACGGTGACAACGATTAAAAAGCTGGATGGGCGCATCAAGCTCAAACCGTCGGAAGTCGCTTTCTCGGAGCGCATGGTTTTCGATCCCGCCGAGATGGGGAAAGCCCTTAGGCTCAGAAGGCGTGAGCTCGGCTTGACTCAACGCGATATCGCGACTATGACGGGTCGCAGCCTTCGTGTGATTGGTGATATCGAGCGGGGGCGGACAACGGTCGAAATTGGTGTCATTTTCGATTACGCCTCCATCGTGGATATTGATTTTATTCTGAAGGTGAGGGGGAAATAATGGATGGCACGCTGTTCGTTCATCGTGAGTTTAATGGGTCTTACCAGCTGGTTGGCATATTGGAGGAAAACGCGGGGCTTCCGATATTCACCTATAGCCCCAAATATCTCCAGAGCGGTGATGCGGCCCCGATTTCGACCTCGCTGCCGTTGTCGGCCGAGACATTTAGTCCGGACGCAACGGGTTCCTTTTTCTCCGGCATCATTCCGGAGGGGCAGCTCAACAGGGACCTTGAGAAAAGGGCGCGAGCGGAACGCGGAGATTACTTTAAGGTGCTCGATTTAGTCCGCGATGAACCTGTCGGCGCTTTGGTTTTGACGCGAGAACCTTCGGCCGACAGTCTCGAAATGGGCTATGAAGAGATAGGCGCGGAACAGCTAAGTGGGCTGGCACACGCGCCGGCGGAGGTTGCTTTTGATTTAGCGCTAGAGAGTCGAATCTCCCTTGCAGGTACTCAGGCGAAGGTCGGTCTCTACCATACGGGCGATGACCCATGTGGCGGATGGTACCTGCCTCATGGAGCGGCCCCATCCACGCACATTCTCAAGGCGGGATCGAAAACGTTCCCGGGTGAGACGGTGTGCGAAGCGATGTGCGTGAGAGCCGCCTCTCTGATGGACCTATCGGCCGAAGAGTGTTTTCTTATCCGAGTTGAGGATGCCGAGCCAATTATCGCCGTGAAGCGATTTGACCGAGTAACGCCTGATGCCGGACGCTCGGTTGACGGATTGCCAATTCCATACCGTTTGCATCAGGAAGATGTTTGTCAGGCCAAGGGCATCTCGCGTGAGCTTAAATATGAGCCGACGGGCGTCAATTACCTGGGGCTTATCGTCGATGCGGTGCGAAGGGCGTCGACGAATCAAATGGAGGACAGGTTCCTTGTCGGCTATAACCAGCTGTTCGACTATGCCGTAGGTAACTGCGATAACCATCTAAAGAACTGGTCGCTCGTATGGGACGAAAGTTGGAAGCAGGTGAGGTTGGCGCCGCTCTATGACGTGCTGTGCACAACGGTTTACCCCAGTCTCGTTCGTGAGATGGGCGTCTCGTTTGGTGGGAGCCGCAAGATTGACGACGTAACGCGCGGGTCGGTGATGAGCCAAATGATTGGGGCGGGTTTGCCCGGGGGAATTGTCGCCGGAATGATTGCTGATACCTGCAATGAGGTTCCAGACGTGCTAAGAGACGCCGCGCGCGGTCTCAAAGAAGAGGGTTTTCCCGAGGCGGAGGTAATGTTCGAGAAGATCATTCCAGAAGTGCAAGCTCGTCTAAGCAGGATCGCCTTATAACAAAAACGTGCAGCCCAAACAAAACGTGCCGCCCCAAACGGGGCGGCACGCCATCTTTCTATTCAGCCAACTCGCTGAAGTAAGGCTGCGAAGGCCGCGGGGCCGGGAGGGGTTTCCTAAGGGCACATCCCGCAGCCGCAACGCGGCGAGGACGTGCCCGTGGAAACCCCGCAGGCCCCGCGGCCGGTGGGAGCAACGCTACTTCACGACCAAGATGTCGCAGTCGGTGTTGCGCAGCAGGAACGTCGAAATCGAACCCAGGAGCGCATACTTGATCGAGGACAGGCCGCGGGCGCCGCAGAGCACCAGGTCGGGCTTAACCACGTCGAGCATCTCGTCCTTGAGTGTCTCGCGAATGCGGCCGGCGCGAATCATGACCTCGACCTCGGGAATGTTGGGATTGGCCTTGGCCTCTTCGAGCTGCTTGGCGATGGAGTTCTTAAATGCCTCCTCCAAGCCGTTGACCAGATCGACCGGATAGGAACCGGCGCTCTCGAGTGCCGTGGAATCGATAACGTGGCCGATGATTAGCTTAGCGCCGTTGTTCGCGGCGACCTTGATGGCGCGTGCGAGCACAAAATCCTGCTGCTCAGTACCGTCGAGTGAAACAAATACCTTGGTATAGCCCTCGTTCATGGTTTCCTCCTTGGTCTATCGCACGGGCGTGGGGCTCGTGCGTCGGGCGACGCGTTGGCCGCCGGACACTTTATCTTGTTGCAGTTATACCCAAGGATTTCGGTTTGCCCGCTCGCAATTCTGTGAACGGGCGAGATTTTTGGTAAGGGTGGGCGCGGCCGCGGCCGAACGGTTGATAATGGGACATCGCCCGCAACCGTCCGCAGAACAACTATCGGCGGGTGTCTAACGAGGGGGTCCCTTTGGATATCATCGAGCTTCTAAAATCTGCCTTCATGGGCCTAGTCGAGGGCATTACCGAATGGCTGCCTGTTTCGTCGACCGGTCACATGATCTTGGTGGACGAGTTCGTCAAGATGAACGTGAGCGAGACGTTCTGGAATATGTTCCTGGTCGTGATTCAGCTTGGCGCCATTTTGGCCGTCTGCGTCCTGTTCTTCTACGACCTTAACCCGTTTTCTCCCAGCAAGGGCAAGGAGGGCCGTCGTGACACCTGGGTGTTGTGGGGCAAGATTGTGCTTGGCTGCATTCCCGCCGCGGCGATCGGTCTGCCGCTTAACGACTGGATGGAGGAGCATTTCTATAATGCTCCCGTCGTGGCGCTGGCGCTCATTGTGTACGGTGTGCTGTTTATCGTGATCGAGAGCTGGCGCGCGAACAAGCGCGACCAGGCCGCTCTTGCCGGTTCGTTTGGTTCGCGTGCCGTGGTGGCGGGCGGACGCCCCGCTGGTGCGCATTTTGCTGCACCCGCTGCGACTGCCACTGCAGACGATGACGATAACCTGGACTTTGGCTCCATTGCTACGCTCGAGGACCTGAGCTGGAAGACTGCGCTGGGTATCGGTTGCTTCCAGGTGCTCTCGCTGGTGCCGGGCACATCGCGCTCCGGCTCCACCATCATCGGCGGCCTGCTGCTGGGCTGCACGCGCTCGGTGGCGTCTAAGTTCACGTTCTTCCTGGCTATTCCCGTTATGTTTGGCGCGAGTGCGCTCAAGCTGGTCAAGTATTTCGTTAAGGGCGGTACCTTCGGCGCCAACGAGATCGCCATCTTGGGCGTGGGCTGCATCGTCGCCTTTGCGGTGTCGCTTATCGCCATCAAGTGGCTTATGGGCTTCGTGCGCCGTCACGACTTCAAGTGCTTCGGCGTCTACCGCATCATCCTGGGCATCGTGGTGCTTGCGTACTTCTTTGTCCTGGAGCCGATGCTCGGTTTGTAACTCGGTCGCCGCCGCTCGCTACCGTTGCCATGACATCGGTGGCTCCATTGCACCAAACCCGCTGGGGCGGGCCTGACGGTGGCGCACGGAGTCGTGGTGTGATTTGCGTCGGTGTCCGTGCGGCTCGGTATACTGGTACGGCTCAAACTATGGCGCTGCCCGCAGGCGCGCCGTCCGTCAGATGAGGAGTCGCCCATGACCCAGCCCCTGCCCTGGGAAAAGAACACTGTGGTACCCGTGCCGCCCGCGCCGGAACCCGTGCCGCTCGATGCGTACACCGCCCCTGCTGCGCCGGAGCCCGAGCTCGTCCCGCTCGACATCTACGACGCTCCCGCGCCGGCACCCAAACCCGCCAAGCCGCTCGTCGACATCGACAGCCTTAATCCCGCCCAGCGCGAGGCGGTCCTGTCCACCGAGGGCCCGTTGCTGGTGCTCGCCGGCGCCGGCTCGGGCAAGACCCGCGTCTTGACCTTCCGCATCGCACATATGCTCGGCGACCTGGGTGTTAAGCCTTGGCAGGTTCTTGCCATTACGTTTACCAACAAGGCCGCGGCCGAGATGCGCGAGCGTCTGGCGGCACTCATTCCCAGCGGCACCCGTGGCATGTGGGTGTGCACCTTCCACGCCATGTGCGTGCGCATGCTGCGCGAGGACGCCGACCTGCTGGGTTACACCGGTCAGTTCACCATCTACGATGACGATGACTCAAAGCGCATGGTGCGTGACATTATGCAGGCGCTCGGCATCGAGCAAAAGCAGTTCCCCATCAACATGATCCGCAGCAAGATCAGCTCGGCCAAAAACGCAATGATCGGCCCCGAGGACATGCTCAAGTCCGCCGATAGCCCCAACGACAAAAAGGCCGCGCAGGTCTACCTAGAGCTGGAGCGCCGCCTGCGCGCTGCTAATGCGATGGACTTCGACGACTTGCTCGTGCGCACGCTCGAGCTGCTGCGCACCCGCCCCGAGGTGCTCGACAAGTACCAAGAGCGCTTCCGCTACATTAGCGTCGATGAGTATCAGGACACCAACCACGTCCAGTACGAGATCGCCAACCTGCTGGCCGCCAAGTACCAAAACCTCATGGTCGTAGGCGACGATGACCAGTCCATTTACAGCTGGCGCGGCGCGGATATCACCAACATCCTGGACTTTGAGCAGGACTTTAAAAACTGCAAGACGGTCAAGCTCGAGCAGAACTACCGCTCTACGGGCCATATCCTGAACGCCGCCAACGCCGTGGTACGCCACAACTCGCAGCGCAAGGACAAGCGCCTGTTTACGGCCGAGGGCGATGGCGAGAAGATCCAGGCCTTCCAGGCAAGCGATGAGCGCGACGAGGGCCGCTGGATTGCCGGCGAGATCGAAAAGCTGCACTCCAAGGGCACGAGTTACGACGATATCGCCGTGTTCTACCGCACCAACGCCCAGTCGCGTATCCTCGAAGATATGTTCCTGCGCGCGGGCGTGCCCTACAAGATTGTGGGCGGCACGCGATTCTTCGACCGTGCCGAGATCCGCGACGTCATGGCCTACCTCAAGATGATCGTGAACCCGGCAGACGAGATGAGCGTCAAGCGCGTCATCAACACGCCGCGCCGCGGCATTGGCTCTACCTCGATCCAAAAGATTGAGCAGCTGGCGCGCGACAACCGTTGCTCGTTCTTCCAGGCTTGCGAGATCGCGTGCGCCGAAACCGGCATGTTTAGCGCCAAGGTGCGCAATGGCCTGTCGAGCTTTGTGTCGCTGGTGCGCGAGGGTCGCCGCATGGACGGCGAGCTCAAGGACGTCGTCGAGATGATTGTCGATAAGACGGGCCTGCTGCAGGCTTTCCGCGCCGAGGGCACCATGGAGTCCGAGAGCCGCGCCGAGAACATCCAGGAATTCCTGGGTGTCGCTGCCGAATTTGAGGAGACGCACGAGGATATCGAAGGCACGCTCGAGAGCTTGGAAGAGCTGCGCGCTGCTGGTGTTGCCGATGTGCCCGCCGACGTTGAGCCCGAGCCCGTTGTGGTGAGCGCGCCCGCGCCCGAGCCCGGCCCGTCTGCGCCCGCGTCTTCGTTTGAGGCGCTCGTTGGCGCGCGTGATGCCGCGGGTTCCAATCCGCTCGATAGCCTGGCCGCTCCGGCGCTGTCTCCGCAGGATGCCCTGGCCGCCGCCATCGCGGGCAACGCCTATGCCGCGCCGACAGAGCTGCCGGTGGGTGCCGTACATGCCGACGAGATCGAGCGCACCTACGGCCCGCTCACCTGCAAGGCGCTGCCTGCACTCATGGAGTGGCTGGCCCTGCGCTCCGACTTGGATTCCCTGGCCGGCGAGACGCATGCCATCACCATGATGACCATCCACTCCGCCAAGGGCCTGGAGTTCCCGGCGGTGTTCGTGGCCGGCATGGAGGAGGGTATCTTCCCGCACGTGCACGACTTTGGCGGTAGTGACGATCCGGGCAAGCTCGAGGAGGAGCGTCGCTTGGCCTACGTTGCCATCACGCGCGCTCGCAAGCGCCTGTTCCTGACCTATGCGGCCACGCGTCGCACCTACGGCTCGACCTCTGCCAACCCGCGCTCGCGCTTCCTCAACGAGATTCCGTTTGAGGACATCGAGTTTAGCGGTATCGGTTCTGCCGGTTTTGAGGGCACGGGCTGGGAGAAGCGCGGCGACCGTCACGGCACGTTTGGCTCGGGTATGGGCTCGGACATGTATGGCGGCAAGGTGTTTGGCTCGCATACGCGCTCGACCGGCGGTTCCGGTTCGCGCGGCGGATCGAGCTTTGACGATTTCTTTGGTGGCAGCAGCTACGGGACCGAACGCCATCGTGGGGTCTCGCCCGACGCCGGCCGTGTTGCCTCGACCTTTGACTCGGGCGCGCCGCGAGCCAAAAAGCCGTCATCTAAGGTGTCGCCGACGGTGGAGCGCAAGGTCGATCGCGCCAGCGCATCGCAGGACTTTGCTGCGGGCGATACCGTGAGCCACAAGACCTTTGGCACGGGTACCGTGATCTCGGTCGCTGGAGACATGATCGAGGTCCAATTCGAAAAGACCGGCCAGACCAAAAAGCTGATGAAAGGTTTTGCGCCGATCGTCAAGCTGTCGTGATCCTGGCGGACCCGGGCGGGCGTATAGGGCAACATCGCCTGCTCGGGCAGTCCTGCGCAAGACGGAGGCCACATTAAGTGGCCTCCTTTGCGTGCGGAACTCGCAATCGATGTTGCCCCATACGCCCGCCCGGGTCCTTGGGTAACGTTGCTGAACGAGCGTTGCTCTGCCTCTCGCTTTTTGATCTGGAGAACCGGGTGGGCTGAATACTTAGACATGGCAAGGGGCTCCCCCGTTGAAGAACGGGGGAGCCCCTTGTTGCTTTTTGATTGTCGTTACTAGCCAGAGGCTCGCCGGGACGGGGCGCGGGGTTTGGTCGATCGCGAGTTCCGCACGAGCCGGAGAGCACTTAATGTGCTCTCCGTGCGA
>URHU01000051.1:0-12573 GCA_900547715.1 uncultured Collinsella sp.
GATCGTCGGCAGCGTCAGATGTGTATAAGAGACAGGCCCGCGACCGCTCGTGTAGGCAGCCACCTCCAGCGCGTAATCCTGCACCTCGGAAGCCGGCACGCGACCCACAAGCTTCGCCCGGTCGCCTGTCATCGTCGGCGACTCGTACTCGGCACCCATGCGCGTGGCGTCCGAGAGCGCCCGGCCCACGCACTCCCCCGGCACCTCGAGCTCAAAGTGGTACCACGGCTCCAACAGCACCGCCGCGCCGGCCTCACGCGCCTGCATCAAACCCTGGCGAATCGCGCGGTACGTGGCCTGGCGAAAATCGCCGCCCTCGGTGTGTTTGGCATGCGCACGGCCGCCCGTGAGCGTAATGCGCACATCGGTGACGGGCGAGCCGGTCAGCACGCCCAGGTGATCGCGCTCCATGGCGTTGGTGAGCGCCAGACGCTGCCAGTTCAAGTCGAGCTCGTCAGTTGAGGTCACGGTGCCAAATTGCACGCCCGAGCCCGCCGGTAACGGCTCCAAACGCAGATGTACCTCGGCATAGTGGCGCAGCGGCTCAAAGTGGCCCACGCCCTCGACCGGCTGCGAAATAGTCTCCTTATAGAGAATGCCGCCAGACTCAAAATCAATCGAAAGGCCAAAGCGATCGGCCAGCACCCGCTGCACGACCTCGAGTTGCACGGCGCCCATCAACTGCAAATGAATCTGCTCAAGATGCGTATTCCAGCTTACGCCGAGCATGGGATCCTCGTCCGCCAACTCAGTCAGCGCTTTGAACACCGCGTGGACATCGTGTTCGCCCGGAAGCACCGTATAGGTGAGGACCGACGCAATGACGGGCGCATCGCCCGCAGGCTCCGCGCCCAGGGCGTCCCCTGGGCGAACGTGCGCAAGACCCGTCACGGCACAAATACCGCCAGCGGCAACTTCTTGGGCAAGCTCATACTTTTCGCCGTTATAGATGCGTACCTGATCGACCTTCTGCTCCCATGCCTCGGCACCGGAACGTCCGTTAATCACCTGTTTGGCGTGCAGCGTGCCGCCGGTCACTTTAACCCAAGCCAAGCGCTCGCCGCGATCCCCGCGGCTCACGCGGTAGACGCGCGCAGCAAACTTCGGGCGCCATGCCTGTTCGCGCATCAGCGCGCATATGCCATCTAGCAGCTCGTCCACGCCTTGGTCCTTGAGCGCCGAGCCGGCAAAGCAGGGAAAGAGCTTGCGCTCGGCAACCATGCGCGACAGCGTTGCGACAGAAAGCTCACCCGCCTCAAGAAACTCCTCGAGCGCCGCCTCGTCCAACGCAGCAGCGTCCTCCTGAACGGAGCCGCCCGCCAGCAGTTCGCTGGCATCCAGGCAGCCCTCGGAAAGACGTTGCCCAAGTTGTGCCAGCAAAACATCGCGGCCGGGATTCTCCAAATCGATTTTGTTGATATAGATGAACGTCGGGATGTCATAGCGTGCAAGCAGGCGCCACAGGGTTTCGGTGTGCCCCTGCACGCCGTCGTTGGCGCCCACAACTAAAATCGCGTAGTCCAGCGCGCGCAATGTGCGCTCCGCCTCGGCCGAAAAATCGACATGCCCCGGTGCATCCACGAGCATGACGTGGGTATCGCCATGGTCGAGCACGGCCTGCGACGAGAAAATCGTGATGCCACGTTCGCGCTCGATCGTGTTAGTGTCCAGATGCGAATCGCCATCGTCCACGCGGCCGCGCTTGCGAATACGACCCGCGTTGAACAGCATGGCCTCGGCCAGCGTGGTCTTGCCGGCATCGACATGCGCCAAGATTCCAACGACCGCTTGCTTCGACATGGCTCTCCTCTTATATACAAGCCCATCACACGCGGCAACGGGCACTCACGCTCCACACTGGATGATACAATTTACGGGCCGGCGGGCGAAGCGGGCCCTATCCCCCGACCGAGCTCATCGTCCCGCGTTGCCGCGCGGCGATTTTCGTAGGTTCGCGCCTTGCGAAAGCCGGCTCGCAAAACAGCGCAGCGAACGAAAATGACCCCACCCGGGGCCATTTTCGTTCGTGCAAATTGTTGATACGCGTCCCCGCTCTTATGTCTCGCGCAGCCAGTCAAACGCAACACGCGGCGTGCCGTCTGACACATACACGACGCCGGCGCGCTCAAACCCCGCCTTGATGCTCGCTCCCTGCATGGGCAGGTTGTCCTGATGCGTGTCGATGCGCAGGTGATCGGCGCGCTCCTTGGCAAAGGCAAACATCGCGGCCGCGATACCGTGCACGGTGCCGTCGGATGCTACACGATGCAGCACGGCGTACGGAGTGTCGCTGCGCCATTGACCGTCCTCAATTACGTCATAGCACTCGTCCGGTCCTGGTAAAAAGGCAAACGTCGCCACCACGCGAACGTCGACTTCGCACACATAGCTACCACCGGCGGCGATATCGGCAGTCAGCTGCTCGGCAGAAGGCGTGCCCTCGGGCCACTGCGTGGCGTTGCCATGCGCGCGCATAAAGGCGCGGGCAGCGTCGTAGATAGCCATGACGGCGGGAATGTCGGTATCGAGGGTTTTTCTGATCATCACGCGGCGGCCTCACGTTTATTGGTATCACTTTGATTGAGCAATGATACCAACGTTTTGAGAAGGGCGCGAAGCAGATGGGAAGCAAAAAGCGAGCCGCCTGGTCAAAGGCCAAAAGCGAGTTTTTGGGCGCTGCCACCGGCGGCGATATGAGCGACCTGTTTGCGCGCGAAGACGAGCGCCGCGACGCCCTGAACGCCGAGCGCGATGAAGCCTGGCGCTACAAGTCGTGCGAACGCAAAAACCGTTACGACACGCGCGCCGAGGCCGAAGCAGTTATGGCCGACTGCGAAAACCGCGGGCGGCGCGGCTTAGCCTGCTACAAATGCGAATACTGCGGCGGCTGGCACCTGACGTCGCACCCTTGGAAATAGACCCCACATCGGCACGGCACTGACGGAGCGCCAACCATCGCACGCAAGCTACGGGCGCGGCGGCACCAAAACATCGTAGCGAACGGCCTTGCCCGCAAGTTGATAGCTCGGCTTAACGCCGGCAAGCAGTGGCCCCTTCACCGGTCGCTTGATAACCACCTTGCGCGGATGCACCGCAAGCGCAGCTTCGACCAGTGTCTCCTCATCGGCGCACGGCCGTTCCAGATGATGCAAGAGTTGGAACTTCTTTTTAACCGCCGCGCTCTTGGTGCGCCCGGGAAACATGGGGTCCAGATACACCACGTCGGGAGCGGTGAGCTCGCTCTGCCCGATCAGCTCAGCTGTATGGCGAAGGCCGGCAATGCTGTCCTCGCCCGCATGTAAGCGCATGCGCGCCACGGCTGTCGCAAGCGCCGGATCATCTGCCGCGCGATCCAAGGCATCCTTGAGGAGCGCCGCGATCACGCAATCCTGTTCATACAGATCGACGGTAAAGCCCGCGGCCGCCAACAGCAGCGAATCCTCGCCAAAGCCTGCCGTGGCATCAATCGCCCATGGGCGCTCGATGCCTTTTACGCGCGCGGCCTTTACCAGCAGCTCTTGCTGCAGACGGCCTTGCTTGAGTCGTGGCAGCATGCGGCCAAAATCGGCACGCAGCTCCATCGTACTGTCGGTGAGTGTGAGGCCCTCGGACTTCCCGGTCAGCTCAAGCCCCGCGGCCCGAGCAACAGAAAAGGGATCGACGACGCCCATGGGTACTCCTTAGCAAGCAAAACGAATACGCGAGCGCCGTTCATGACGACACCCAACCGTCTGTTATTGTCCCACATGCGACATGGCCCACAGCATCCCAATGCAAAGCACCGCCATCAATCCCGTGCACACGGCAGCGATCACGGAATCACTCATGCGCCTTCCCAACGACCGCGGCTCACGCACTTGCCCTGCTCCGTACATCATGGCTCCTCCTTGAGACCAACTCCTTGTTACGGCCTCATCATCTCAGCGCCGCACATGAGCTGCCATCGATTTGGCTTACGTCCAGCTTTCCTTTTTGAAAGGTTGGGTTGGGCTGCGCGGGCTCAAAGCGCTTTCAGGCGCATGCATCGCTGCGTTGAACTACAATGTGCTTCACCATATGTGCAGTACATTGGGTGCGCCAAGTTGGCGTACTCGTATCGAAAGGACCAGCCATGAGCTTCACTCGCAAGACTCTCAAAATCCTTGCTCTCATCTACTTTGTTTTGGGCATCGCCAGCCTCGTCACCGCCGGCGTCGGTATCGCCACGGGCGGTCTCGATTCCACGTACGGTTCGCACGCCATGCTCGCAGCGGTCGTGCTTATCGCCAAGGGTCTCGTCGACCTTGCCGCAGGCGTCGCCGGTATCAAGGGCGCCAACAAGCCTTCGCAGGTGGACGGTGCGTTTAAGCTCGGTATTGTTGCCGCGGTCGCCACGCTTGCCCAAGCGGTGCTCACGCTTCCCGCGTTTGGCGGCGACGCCATCAACTTTGGCGCCTTTGTCATCGTGGTGTACGACCTGTTCTTTGTTCAGCAGGCACACGCCGTTAAGGCCGAGAACAAGGACCGCCTATAAGCGCTCGCTTCTCATAACCTCTGCAGCCAAGCAACTAAAAAGGGCCGATTGCGCATCTCCGCGGTCGGCCCTTTACGTTTGCCTAGATAAAACCTACCAAAATAAACCTGTCCCTTTTTTGGCAGGTTGTTAGCTGTGGCGGTACTCGGCGATGATGAAGTCGATGTCGGTTTGAAGGATGTCCAGATTTGCTAGGCGCTCTTTGTCGGCAGGGCGTGTGCGGTAGTAGTACGGCGTCATCTGGAACACCGCCTCGATGTCGGCCTGGGTCTGGAGCGTAATGTTCGCAGACACCCGCTGCGTTCCGACTAACTCAAGCTCGGTGGTCTGCGGCAGCTTCTCGTCGTTAAGGTACGGCGTGTCGTAGAGCACCTCCTTGAGCCCAAAGAGATGACGGGCACCCGGCACCACGGTGTAGAGCGAGCCCTCTGGCGCCAGCACGCGGGCAAACTCGCGCTCGTTAAAGGGGGCAAAAAGCTCGGTCACCATATCGAAGGCGCCATCGGCCACGGGAATGTCCTTCATATTGGCCACGAAATAGGTCGCATCGCCGCGCTTGGCGGCCAGGCGCACCATCTCTTTGCCCAGGTCAAAGCCGTAAGCATCCACGCCCGGCACCGCGCCCATAGCACTCGTGTAATACCCCTCGCCACAGCAAATGTCGAGCAAGGGCAGCGGCTTGTCCGACGTAGCCGCGCACCGCTGAGCTCGTTCGCGCACGAGCTCGACCATCGTATCGCGCAACGGCGCATAGTAACCGCGGTTCAGAAAGTCGCGACGGCTGCGCGCCTGTGACTTGGGATCGCCCATGGAGTCGCCGCTCTTGGACGAGCGCAGTAGATATAGATAGCCCTCGCGCGCACGGTCAAACCGGTGTCCGCCCGCACATGCAGCACCGCGCTCATTGTCCACCAACGGCTCATGGCAAACGGGACACAACAACATGGCAACTCCTTAGCGCGAACAACACAACGCCCACCATTGTCGCACGCCTTCCCCACCTAGTCATTGGGGACGTTCTTGAATGACTAGTTAGAAGAGATAAGGAGTGTCCCCAGCTGCCGACAGAAAAGGAACGTCCCTAAGTGCCGACTGGTTGCATTAGGAGTATCATCGTCTGCGCAAATAAGCACGAAAGAGCATGTTAGAGATTGAGAGCGTATGGCTGATACCGCATCTAAGCACATTGACATGACAACCGGCTCGCTGTGGCGCAATATTCCCCTGTTCGCCTTCCCCGTAGCCGCCACGAGCATCTTGGAGCAGCTATCGAACCTCATCGCCACGGTCATCATCGGTAACTTCTCGGGCGACCAGGGAACCCTCGCCATGGCGGCGGTCGGCTCCAATGTTCCGCTTACCAGTCTTATGCTCAACCTGTTTATTGGCATATCGCTTGGCTCCAACGTGGTCATCGCCAACGCTATCGGCCGCAACGATCAGAACATGGTCAAACGCGCCGTCCATACCTCGATTTTAATGGCGCTCGTGGGCTTTGTCGTCATCGCACTGGGCGAGATCTTTGCCGAGCCCATGCTCGCCGCGCTCAACGTTCCCGCCGAAACCATGCCGCTCGCCTCACTCTACCTACGCGTCTTTTTGCTCAGCATGCCCTCAATCTTGCTCTACAACTTTGAAGCCGCGATCTTCCGCTCCGTCGGCATCACCCGCATGCCGCTACAGGCGCTTGCCGTGTCCACCGTCCTCAACATTGGCCTGGACCTCATCTTTGTCCCCGTACTCCACTGGGGCGTCGCGGGCGTCGCCATCGCCACCGCCATCGCCTACACCGTCAGCGCCGCTACGCTCTTTATCCGCCTGCTCAAGACCGACTCCGTCATCCGCGTCACCCCACGCGACTTGGCTATCGACCCCGTCGCCCTCAAGCGCATCGTCAAAATCGGCCTGCCCGCCGGCATCCAAAGCGCCGTGTTTGCCGTCGCCAACATCATCATCCAGTCCGCCATCAACAGCCTGGGCACCGAGGTCATGGCGGCATCGAGCGCCGCCATGAGCCTGGAGTACGTGTGCTACAACCTGCTCAACAGCTTTAGCCAGGCTTGCACCACCTTTGTGGGACAAAACCACGGTGCCCGCCAGATCGACCGCTGCACCAAGACGCTCAAGGTCTGCCTGGTCGAAGGCGGTATCGTCGCGCTCACCACAATTATCGTTATTGTCGGCCTGGGGCGCGAGATCTTGTCGCTGTTCAACAGCGATCCCAACATCGTCTCGATCGGCTATATCCGCGTGTGTTCGATCTTCCCGGCGTACGCCTTTAGCATGTTCTACGAAAACATGTCCGGCTACCTGCGCGGCTTTGGTATCTCGCTCACGCCCGCCCTCATCACCATGATCTGCGTCTGCGGCATCCGCTTCTATTGGGTGTTCTGCGTGTTCCCGCACTTCCGCACCTTTGCGAACATCATGATGGTCTACCCCATCAGCCTGGGCACCACGGCGTTCTTTATGGTCGTGGCGGTGCTACTCTGCCACCCGGCACGCACCTATCGTGTCACCCAAGCCAAAGCGACAGCCCGCTAAACACCGCACTCAACGCCGCGCCAGTCATTAATTGACAATATGCGAGCTCATATAGTCGATAAAGCGCCTCGTGGCGATGGGCATGGTGTCCCAGCTGCGCCAGGCCGCCACTACGTCGCGCGAGGGGGCGTGCACGATGGGACGTACGCGAATATCGGCACGCATGCCCTCCACAGTACGACGGTAGAGCATACTCACGCCTAGGCCCTCCTCCACCATCGCCATGATGGTGTAGTCGTCGGTGACCTCGCTCGTCACGTGCGGCGACAGGCCATGCGCCGCGAATGCATCGAGCACCAGGCTCTGTTCGCCCTCATCCAGAAGCACAAACGGCTCGGAAGCCAGGTCGGCGAGCGTCACCTTTTCCTTTGCCGCCAGCGGATGCGCGACAGGCAACAGTGCCACCAACTCGTCGTGATAGACCACGCGCTTCTCGAGGCCAGCGGTAAACCCGCGTGCCGTAAAGCAAAAATCCACTACGCCGTCGTGCACCCATTGAGCGTTGCGCGTGTAATCGCCCTGCTTGAGGGTAAAACGTACGCCCGGGTGCAAGGCCCCAAAGTCGCGGATCACACGCGGCAACACGGTTCGACTCACGTTGGTAAACGTCGCGATGCGAATATCAGTCGACGAAAGTCCCAGCAGCTCCTGGCGCTTGCCCTCGAGCTCGGCCTCGGCGGTCACAATCTGGCGCAGGTACGGCAGATATTGTTTACCGTCGCGCGTAAGCGAAACACCCTGCTTACCGCGCTCGATAAGCGTGGTGCCCAGCTCGCGCTCGAGCGCCTTGACGGCCTGGCTCACCGCGCTTTGCGTATAGCCAAGCTCGTCGGCCGCACGTTTCAGGCTGCCGCAATCGACCACCATACAAACAATCTGATACCGCGATGCCATCGTGCCTCCATATCAATGCAGCCGTAAAACGTTTTGCCAGCGCTTTTTCTGCCTACATTAGCATTTCTTAATCGTACTGAAGATACATTCGCTTTACTACATCCAAATCTGGGAGCAGAATCCTTTTTGCGAAACCGTTCTGTAACAAAAGGAGTCCCATGGATCGCAAAAAAGCAATCGCGCTCTCATTTTCCGTTCCCGTCGCATGGGGCTTTTCGTACCCCCTCATGAAGATCGGCATGGACAGCATGAACGCTACGAGCATCGTCGCGCTACGCTGCATCATCGCCTTTGTGGCCTGTCTGCTACTCTTCCACAAGCGCGCGTTCCGCATCAACCGCGACCTTATGGTCCGAGCCGCCATCATCGGCGCCATTATGGCAACCGAACTCACCTGCATGTGCTTGGGCTCTAGCCTCACCTCTGCCTCCACTGCCGGCTTTTTGCAGAGCCTGACGGTCGTGATCGTGCCGTTTGCCAACGCCGCCCTACTGCGTCGCGCCCCCGAGCGCAAGGTGCTCGTCGGCACCGCCATCGTCACCTGCGGCATGCTGCTGCTCTCGGGCGCCGACTTCACCAGTCTGAATCCGGGCGCGCTCATCATGCTGCTCTCCGCCTTTGTCTATGCCGGCCATATCATTGTGGCCAAGCGCTTTGTCGAAGAAGTCGATCCGCTTGCTCTGGGCGTTTGGCAGCTAGGCTTTGGCGGTTTGTTCTCGGGCGTCGCGGCATTCACCTTTGGCGGTTTCACGCTTCCCGGCACGCCGGGCGAGGTCGTAGTCGTCGTCGCGCTCGCACTCATCTGCTCTGCCTACGGCTTTATCACCCAGACGCTCGTGCAGCCCCACGTGCCCGCCGAGACCACCGGCTTCGCCTTCTCGCTCGAGCCGGTCTGCTCCGCCGTCTTTTCGTTCTTCTTGGTTGGCGAGGTCCTGAGCCCCATCGCCTTCTTTGGCGCCGCCCTCATCCTCACCGGCGTCATGGTGGCAACCGTCGAGCTTCCGCGCCTCCGCGCACATGGACAGGCTCACATGGCAGGAGCGCCCGAGCACGTCTCGTAGACCTCGCTCTTCATACAGCCGCGGCATAAAGGCAACCGGTGCGCCTTTACAATAGATGCCAACAGAGCATCTGCCATAAAGGAGCCCCATGGACACCGCAACTCGCGACCGCAACATAGCAACTTGGTTGGGCGATGCGCCGCAGCCGGTACGTGACACTACGAACCAGCTGCTCGAGCGCATCGCCCTCTTGCGTGCCGAACAGACCATCTACCCGGCACAAGACGACATCCTCAATGCCCTCGCCTACACGCCGGCCGACCAGGTCAAGGTTGTCATCTTAGGTCAAGACCCCTATCACGGACCCAACCAGGCAATGGGGCTGTCGTTTTCGGTCCCCGCGACGCAAACCAAGTTGCCGCCGAGCCTGCGCAACATCTATAAGGAACTCAAAGCCGATCTGGGTTGTCCCATTCCCGCCACGGGAGATCTAACACCATGGGCACAACAGGGCGTCCTGCTCCTCAACACTACGCTCACCGTGCGCGAGCATGCCGCTAACTCGCACGCCAAGCTTGGCTGGAACACGCTCACCGACTACGTTATCGAGCGCTGCTGTCAGCTGCCCCAACCGGTTGTCTTTTTGGCATGGGGCCGCTTTGCCCAGCAGATGGTCGAAGGTAAGCTCGTCGCAACTGGCACGGGCAAAGCAACCGACAAGTCCTGCCTGGCCTCCACGCACCCCTCGCCGCTTTCGGCCAACCGCGCCACGGCAGAACTCCCCGCCTTTATGGGGTCGCGTCCCTTCTCGGCAGCCAATCAGCTACTCGAACAGCACGGCTCGACCCCCGTCAACTGGACTTGCCTCGGCTAACAATCGATACATCAAAAACGCGCCCGACAGCTTTCATTCCATCGGGCGCGTTTCCTATTCGGGCCAAATAAATTGTGTGCGGCCGGCCTCGCCGCCATCGATTAGCAGACTCTGCCCGGTCATAAACCGGTTGGTCACGCCCACAAAGTAGATCCACTCGGCGATCTCTTGGGCGGTGGCCCAGCGCTTAAGCGGCGTGAGCTCCATAATCTGGTTCCACAGGTGTTCGTCTTCCATCACGCAACGGTTGAGCGGCGTGATAACGCCACCCGGGTCCACACTGTTGGCGATAGCCTGCGGCGCCAGACGGTTTGCAAGGTTCTTGGTGTAGGCGATAACGCCGCCCTTGCTGGCGGCATAGTCGGGAAACTCCGATCCCGTATGCCCGCTCGCCGACCCCACATTGACCACGGATTTGATAGTCGGCGCCGGCTTGGCGGCAAGCCCCTCCCCCGCAAAGGCGTAGCGCTCGGTCACGTTGATGGTGCCATACAGGTTGGCGGCGATGTCGTCAGCCGAATCCTGCGTACCGGCAACGTTCACGATCACCTGAGGTTCAAGGTCGCCTGGAAACGAGCCCGGCTTGCGAACATCAACAATCAGATGGCGGTAGCGCTCGTGTTCGATCGACGCCGGCAGCAGATCAAAGCCCACGACCTCGTGGCCCTCGTCCAAAAAGCGCTGCACGCATGCGGCTCCGATACCGCCCGAAGCACCCGTGATCAAAACCCGCATACTTGCTCCTTAGGCGGTTGCGTGGCGCTCGAGGTACTCGGAGCCCACATTCTCGCGCTCCCAGCCGCGCACGACCTTGTAGCCCACGGGGCTTAGGAAGACCTCGCACAGCAGCTCGGCAACAGCGCCCGTCAGGGAGCACATGAGGACTTGCACCCAGGTCCAGCCGAAGAACGTGTGGCTCACCACAATGGCAAAGACCAGATTGTCGATAAACTGGCCAACACCCGTGGACACATAGGAGCGGAAGGCGAAGCTTGCAAAGTTATTCTTTTTGAGCATACGACCGAGCGACTGGTTGAGCGTGGAGTTAACCACGGCAGAAACGAGCATTGCCAGCGAAGAGCCCAGCACCACGTACCAGGTGCCGCCGATGGTGGCGTTAAGGGCGGTGTTGACCTCGATCATGCCCGTGTCGTAGTAAGCGCCCCACATGCCGGGCGTGAGCGAGCACGCCCAAAAGCACAGGCTGACGGCGAGGTTGACTAGCAGCGCGAGGATAGAGATTTTAATGGATGCCTTGGCGCCAAAGCGCTTGCAGATCATGTCCTGGCACAAAAACGAAACCCAGCTCACCACAAAGCCGCAGTCGAGTGCCAGATACGGCAAGCTGATAAGCTCCTTGTTGGCCAGCAGGTTCATCATGATGACGCTCACGAAAAACAGCGAAACCGTTGCCGCGGGAATGCTCCGCAACAGGACTTTATAGTCCTCCATGACCTTCTTGATCATTATGTACTCCTTTGGTTTTAGGTTTAACGAGCAGGATATCGGACCCGAACTGCTCGGACGCCCCGGTCTTGAGACGACGGTGGGTATGATAGCCGCTCACGCGACATCAGGCAAGCAATCGGCGCGGCGGCCCCGCAGGGCCACCGCACTGGTGCGTTAAAAGGCTACGTTGCCAAACTCCGACAGGATAAGGTCGGGATTGTGGTCGGTTGCCCAATCCACGTTCCACGGACTCGTGAACAGCAGCAGCTTACCGCCGCGCATGTCCTCGACACGCAGCGTGTCGCGCGTGAGCGAAAGGCCCGGGATATCGATGGTGTCGGGGTCGTTCTGAATCCAGCGGATGTCCGTATAGGGCAGCGGCTGGCGACGAACCTCAACACGGTACTCGGCCTTGAGGCGGCGCTCGAGTACCTCAAACTGCAGCACGCCGACCACGCCCACGATGACGCTCTCCATGCCGGCACCCAGCTCGCGGAAGATCTGGATGGCACCCTCCTGGGCAAGCTCCTCCATACCCTTGACGAACTGCTTGCGCTTGAGCGTATCGACCTGCGTAATGCGGGCAAACATCTCGGGGGCGAACGTCGGAATCTGCGGATACTGCACGTGGCGCTTGCCGGAGCACACGGTGTCGCCGATGCTAAAGATACCCGGATCGAACAGGCCCACGATATCGCCTGCGTACGCCTCGTCCACAATGGCGCGATCGTCGGCCATCATCGACGTGCCCGTGGCGAGCTTAAGCTTGCGGTTGCCCTGCACGTGAAAGGCATCCATGCCGCGCTCGAACTTGCCCGAGCAAATGCGCACAAAGGCGATGCGATCGCGGTGGTTCTTGTCCATGTTGGCCTGGATCTTAAACACAAAGCCGCTAAAGTCATCGCGGCAGGGATCGACCGGTTCGCTGGTGAGCGTATCGGTATAGGCGCGCGGCGTCGGGGCCAGACGCAGGAACTCCTTGAGGAAGGGCTCCACGCCAAAGTTGGTGAGCGCCGAGCCAAAGAACGCCGGGCTCAGCTTGCCGCAGGCCACGGCATCCAAGTCGAGCTCGTCGCCGGCGCCATCGAGCAGCTCGATGTCGTCCATCAGGTTCTTATGGTTTTCCTCGCCGATGAGCTCGTCCATGGAAGGATCGCCCAGCTCAGCCTCGACCTCGGCGACCTTCTTGGTGGCGTTGGCGTGGCCGTCGCCCTCAAAGGCGATAACGCGACGGGTCTGACGGTCGAACACGCCACGGAAATTGCGGCCGCTGCCGATCGGCCAGTTCATGGGATACG
>URHU01000052.1:0-12137 GCA_900547715.1 uncultured Collinsella sp.
AAGATCGTCGGCAGCGTCAGATGTGTATAAGAGACAGCCACGGTACTGCGCAACAACCTGCGCTACGACAACTACGAGATTCTCGAGAACGACTATGGCATCTCGCTGCGCGAGCTTGTCGCCTTCGCCGACGCCGCCTATACCGCCGGCGAGCCGATCAGCCCGCTGATTAAAGCCGTTAACGTCCTGCTTTTTAAGCTCGAGGGCCAGATTATCCAGCGCCACCCCGAGTTCGATATGGCCGACCGCCTGCTGCTCGACAAGATCGATCACGACGCCGGCACGGTCACGCTTGCCGACGGCAGCGTATGGCCGCTCACGACCGACGACTTCCCCACCGTCGATCCGGCGGACCCCTACACGCTCACGCCCGAGGAACAGCACATCATCGACAAACTCGTATCCGAGTTTGTCACCGCCGATCACCTGCATCGCCACATCGATTTCCTCTATACCCACGGCTCCCTGTATAAGGTCGCCAACGGGAATCTGCTGTTCCACGGCTGCGTACCGCTCAACGAAGACGGCACCTTTAGCAGCATGAACTGCCTGGGCACCTGGCACGCCGGCCGCGATTATTTTGATTTTTGCGACCATATCGCCCGCCACGCCTGGCGCGTCGGCGACCGCGATGCCCTCGACTGGATGTGGTACCTGTGGATTGGCTTTAACTCACCCGCCAGCGGACGCGTGGTGCGCACGTTCGAGCGCGCCTACATCGCCGACAAGAGCACGTGGGTCGAGCCGATGGACCCGTACTATACGCTCACCACGTCCTCGTCCGTTTGCGACGACATCATGCGCGAGTTTGGCGTCGCCCCCATGGCCTGCTCGCCGACGGGCCACATCATCAACGGCCATACCCCGGTCAAAACCACCAAGGGCGAGCAGCCCATCCGCGCCAACGGCAAGTTGCTGGTCATCGACGGCGGCTTCTGTCGCGCCTACCATCCCAAAACGGGCATCGCCGGCTACACGCTCATCTCGAGCTCGCGCGGATGCCGCCTCAAGTCGCACCGGGCCTTTACGACGGTTGCCGAGGCACTCACGCGCAACGTGGACATCGAAAGCGAGACCAACCGTTTTGACCAAGCGGACCGTCGCCGCATGGTGAGCGACACCGATACTGGCGCCAAGATCCGCAGCCAAATCCAGGACCTGCGCCAGCTGCTCGATGCATATAGAAACGGTGCTATCGAGGAGCGCGCCTAGCACCACCCGCGGGGATTGGCTAAACTTGCTGAGTTAGTCATCCCCGCGGCGCTTCGGCGCCAGCTTAAGGCAGGTACCATGCAAAAGCTCCTTGCGCAGATTATGAAATTTGGCGTCGTCGGTGTCATTGCCACGGTTATCGACTTTGGCATTATGAATCTGCTCCACTACGGTCTGGGCCTCAACATCCTAATCGCCAACACCAGCGGCTTTATCATCTCACTCATCTTTAACTACCTCGCAAGCATGAAATACGTGTTTGCGCACAAGGAAGGCATGAGCCGCCGCCGCGAGTTCATCATCTTTGTCGTGCTGTCCGTGATCGGTTTGGTGCTCAACGATGGCATCGTGCTGGCGCTCAACGCCGGCCTGGGACTCGAGGCCAATATCGCCAAGATCTGTGCCACCGCGCTTGTCATGGTCTACAACTTTGTGACCCGAAAAATCTTCCTGGAGGGCGACGAGACAAAATAGCTCGAAACCCCTGCAGCATTACGGCGCCCACGGACGACGCGCACTCAGCGCAGTATCGTCCGTGGGTGTCGCTCGTTTACGGGCAAATTTTCAACGTTTGCGGATTAGCTCTTGAAAATTTGGCGAGTTCATATAGTTCTTGGCAAAGACCTTACGTTTCCCTTGTAAAAGCTCTAAAGTATCCTCTGCTCGATTCATCAACGCATTGGATGTGATTACGTGCGCAAGGCGCTGGCACAACCTCATACCAAGCAGTTCCTCAAGTTTGCTGTCGTGGGTCTTATCTCCTTTGGCATCGACTGGGGCATGCTCATTGCGCTCGTCGAGCTGTTCCACCTTGACTTTTTGATGAGCACCACGGTTTCGTTTATCACGTCCGTCGTGGTCAACTACTGGCTCAGCATGAAGTACGTGTTCGACCACCGCGAAGGCATGAGCCGCAAGCGCGAGTTCACGATCTTCACCATCCTGTCGGTGATCGGCCTGGGCCTCAACGACCTGTACATGTTTGTGGGCGTCACGTTTTTGAGCATCGGCTACCAGGCCATGAAGGCCATCGCCACGTTCCTCGTCACCTGGTACAACTACTTCAGCCGCCGCTTCTTCCTCGAGGGCGCACGGTCGTAGTCGATTCACTATTTGCTTGAATGTATAACCGGTTGGAATTCCCGTTCCAACCGGTTTTTTTTGTTTGCAGAGAGACCCGGCGACCCAGTCCCATTCGCATGAAAAACGGGCGGTCCGGATGTTGGTCCGAACCGCCCGTCTGGCGCGCTATGTCGAGGCCTCTAGCCCGTTACGTAATACCAAACAACGTTGTCGCCATTGGAGAGAACGTAGTTACTGCAGGCCGTCATGGGCGTTGTGCCGTTGACGGAGTACATCCAGCCGCTCGTGCCGCCGTACTGTTTCTCGGCCAAACCACCAATCGCGGAGACATACGTACCGTACGACGAGCCATGTGCGTTGACAGAAAGGCCCAGCGCGCACAGGGCATCGTAGACGGTAGCGCCTTCGTTAAAGGTAAAGGTGCCACCAGAGGACACAGGATTGCCCACAGAGCTCGATGTGACCGAAACCGTCACCGTAACGTAGCTAGGCTGCTGCGAGCTGCCCTGGTCGCCCGAGGGAGCGCTTCCGCCATTAGAGCTGGAGGCTCCATCGGACGACTGACCGCCGCCCGAAGAAGCACCGCCAGACACATTGGAAGTATCGCCGGCTCCCGTATTTTGGGCAGCGGATTTATCGCCAGACTTCTTGCCGTCCTGGTCCTCGGACTTCTTGCTATCCGAGCTTTTATCCGATTCCTTGTTTGAAGACCCGGAATCGTCCTTGGCGTCGTTCGAGCCCTTGGACTCATCTTTTGCAGCATCCGAAGATTTGGAATCCTTGGAACTGGCCTCGCCCGAAGCGGTAGACGAGCCAGACCCATTGTCATCCTTGGAAACGACGCTCTCCCCCGTCACGGTCTGAATGATCCAGTCGATGGACCAGGCACCGCTTGTGGAAGGATGGACGAAACCCAGCGAGACGACGATCAGAATGGTGCATGCGACAGTCAGAACGCCAAGGAGCGCCTTGTGACGAGAGGCGGACGCCGCCGAAGCGGCGCCCTTTTGCTTTGGATCATCGAGCTGGATAAACGAGGAGTCGGGCTGTTGCCCGCTGGTCTCCTTGGGCTTATCGGGCATTACCGTCACCCTTGCCGCGCTTGGTCAGCACGAAGACGGCGATGAGCGCGAGGCCAATCACGCCGGCGGCAACGCCGACGATGGCGAGCGGATTGGTGCCAGTCTCCTGCTCGGAAGCACTAGAGGACTTCTTAGCAGTGGTCGTGGAAGCAACACCCGTATCGGACTTGGAATCGGACTTCTTGTCGGACTTCTTGTCGGACTTGCTGTCCTTCTTGTCAGACTTCTTGTCAGACTTCTTCTCGTCCTTCTTATCGGACTTATCTGAGTCCTTCTTGTCGGACTTGTTGTCCTTGGTCTCGGTCTTGGTCGACACCGTCGTCTTGGTCGTCGGCTTATGACCCGGGGCGACAGCGCCGCCCTTCGAACCGGAGCCGGAACCCGTGCCAGTGCCAGCGCCAGTGCCGGAACCAGCACCGGTACCAGAACCGCCGCCGCCATTCGAAGCAGCGCCGCCATTACCGCCAGGGTTAACGGCATTCTTGGTCCACTTGGCATACAGCGTCAGATCGGCCGTCACCGGCGTGCTAAAGTCATACGCCTGCGTGCAAGCCTCATCGGTATACCAACCGCCGAAAGTGTAGCCATCGCGCGTCGGATCGGCCGGCTTGACCAGCTTGCCATCGGCCGTAGCAACAAACTTAGTGTCGCAAGCAGACCCGCCGTTGGAGTTAAAGGCAACCGTCCAAGACTCGACAGCTCCAAGTTTAAACAGCGTGCCCGAATCATTGATGTAGTAGAGATTGCCAGAAGCATCGGCAATGACCGGAGAGTCACAGTACTGGTAATGGCCAGCCGCATCATAAATCTGCGTCGCCTCTGCATCGCCGAGCGTATAGCGATACACGCCACCACCAGCAGAGTAGTTGACGTAATCCTTGCTATCCGCGCTGTTAACGGTGAAGTACACATAGGTCTTGCCGCCCTGAACACTCACCAGCGGAGTAGCAGCAATACCGTTGAGGCCAGCCGGCAGCGCCTTGCCGTCGGCAGCAGCGACCATCGTGGTCTTACCCGTCTTCAGGTTATAGAGAACCAGAGCAGAGCCAGTAGCCGTCTGTCCGCCGACAATCAGATTGTCACCAGACACCGCAGGGGCGCTCAGATTATTCGTAAGGCCCAGATCAACCGTCTTCTGTTCACTCAGCACGCCCTTCGCCGAAAGCGAAATCACATGGAGCTTTCCGTCGTGCGTCATCTGATAGAAGGTCGAGCCATTGGACGGATCGGCAATGCAATCGGCATTTGCGACAGCGCCGAGCTTCATGGTCGAAACGACATCGCCCGTCGTCTTATCAATGCACTTAAGCGTACCCGCGCTCGTAGGAACGATGGCATACTTATCCGTCAAAGCCGCACCAGTCCAGTAATAGCCCTCGGCAGGGTCGATGTTCTGCCAAGAAACTTCGCCCGTGGCAATCTTAATGCGCGCAAAGGAGCCGTTGCCGTAGGTCGCGTTGTAATTCTCGTCATACGAAATATCGACCGAGCCTACATAGACGTACTCGCCGTCCGAAACGACGGTGCAGGAGCTCTGCGTCAAGTCCGTCAAACCAGGCGTCAGCCACTTGCAGATCAGCTTGTCTGCAGTAATCGCCTGGACCGCACCGCCGTTGAGCGGAACGATGATAAGGCCATTGGTATAGATCGGACGAGAGGTATAGCTCACCTTGGAGGCAAGCGGCGCAGAGGCAACCTTTTTGCCCGTGGACGAATCGATCTTAATGAGCTCGTTCTCGGTCGCGATGTACACAAAGCCGTTAGCAATGACAGGCTCGCTGCAGTTGGCATACTGCTGACCAGACTCGGCCTTCCAATCGAAGGCCAACTTAAGACCGGCGGCCTGCGCAGGCGTCTTGGCATCCGTTACGGTCGAACCGTTGCCACTGTTGCCGTAGCCGGCCCACTCGGCATCCCAATCAGGAGTCGTCGCGCTCGGATCCACGACAATCTTGTCGGGATCGGGCATGGGCGAATTATCGGTGGTATAGGCAAGCGTGACCTTATCGCCGCTCTTGAGCGTAATCTGATTGGTGCAGAGTAAGGAGGGCTCTCCGTTGATATACAGATGCCAATATTTATTGGTCGCAGCATCCCAACCATACGGCTTGTGATCGAACGGCGAAGTAATGGAATTCAGGAACCAGTACTCACCACTCTGGAAGCCGTTGTACGCAACGCCCTTGGCCTTCAGAACTGCCTCAATAAGGTTCTGGGCCGTGGAGCCTTCGGGCAGAGAAACATTGCTTGCCGTGCCCCAACGCGTATTGTTCCCGTTGACATCGGGACCGATAACATCGGCGGATCCAAGCACCTGACCGGGGAGGGCATCGGCGTCAGCACCATACATAAAGGTGACGGCGTCACCCTCCTGGAGCTTGTAGGCACCGGCGCCAACGTCGGCGAACTTGCCATTTACGTAGAAGCGCCAATAGCTATTGGTCGCAGCATCATAGCCACAATAGGACTTACCATCGAAGGGCGAATAAATGCCGTTGAGGAACCAGCCCCAAGACGATTCGCCAGCATCGAGAGTAAGGCCGACCTGCTCAAGGAGATCCTTGGCAGTAGAGCCCGCCTTGAGACTCGTCTGACCCGTCGAAGCCCAAACCTGCTGCTTGCCGTCCTTGTCCTTACCGAGAACCTGAACAGAAGCATGGACAGAATCGGACGGCAACTGGTCGCCCCAGCCACCGTAGAACCACGTGACGGTATCGCCGGCATGGATGGTGACATTGTCCGCCGTATAGTCACTCGACTTGCCGTTGATAAACAGCTGCCAATAGGTCGAATAATCTTGGGGCGTACCCAGCTCAACACCGTTGTACTTAAGGCTCAGAATGAAGGAGCCCGCAGCAACGGCGTCAATATCATTCGCCTCGAGCGCGACCTTCGTAAGGTCAAGTGCGCTCGAGCCGGACGTCACCACATACTGCGCGTTATCGACCCAAGTCTGAGTCTTGCCCTGGGCATCGCGACCAATGACGGTCACATTTGCGGCAACCTGGTCCTTAACGACAGGGGACGAGCTACCAGCCGTATAGGCAAACTCAATCTTCTGCCCCTGGGTGAGCTTGACACTGCTCGCGCCAACCGAGGAAGACGCGCCGTCGACGAACAGCTGCCAGAAGGCATAAGTCGTCGGATCGTAGGCAAGCGTGCGACCATCGCTCGGGGATGTGATGCTTTCGAGGTAGAAACCGTATGCCGTGTTCGGTTCGTACTTCGCCTTGAAGCCCGTCTTCTCCTGCAGCTTAATGAAGGCATCCGCAGCCGTCGCGCCCTCGTCGAGCTTGAGCTGCGTAGGTGCCACCCAGGTCTGAGCCTTGCCGTCAGCATCGGTGCCGACAATCGAGAACGAGACCTCGACTTGTTTCTTGGCGACATCGCCAGTTTCTGTCGGGTTCTCCGTCTGGACGGCAGCCGCGGCGGCAGATCCTGCTTGGCCAGCGGACGCCGTCGAAGACTGCTCGCTCGTAGCAGGGCTCTCCCCCGTCGCCGAGCCTTCGTCGCCAGTTGTTGCCTCTGTTATGGCTGCACTAGCTGCAGGCGCGCCCTCGGAATCCGAAACCTCGGCGCCGCTCTGCTCAGCGGTACCGCCCGCAAGCGCTGCGTCCTCGCCCGGCGTCGCAGCCTGAGCCACAGCGTCGGTAATGCCCTCGGCACCCTCGGCCCACAGCTGAGCAGGTGTGGTGCCAAAGGCCATCGCGAAGGCCAGGAATGCCACCAGGCCGCGCTTGGCTACGCCGCGCGCAATTGCGCCACGGCGATGCGAGACGCGCTCGCGCTCGTCCTCCAACATATCCATTTGTCCCCCATTGTCTGTACTTGGAGCGTTGCCTTGAGGCTGCCCCACGTCATCGCGCATGTTGCGCTCGAGTTCCCCCATCGGGGTCCCCTTCCCTCCAGAGCCCTATGCACACCGGCGGCATACGCCGCAGCCGCATGCAAGATGGGAGGCGATCCGACTTAACCTTAACGACTCGGGCGCGCCGTCCGATCTGCGACGCGAGCATCCCGAGCCAAGAGGAATTACGGTTACTGGTACAGCCGGGGACTTGCACCCCGATTCTCCCAAACGCGCAGGAAAACCACGCATTCGTGCGTCTCCGCACCACCATCTAGGCCATCGATTAATACCGTCAATATGCTATCACGCAAAAGGGCCTCGCACGCAGGCGAAGCCCAAGGTAAAAGCTATTGTTTGCGATAGGAAAATGCGGTGACGGTCACAGCCTCTAGTGCTTGCCGCCGTGACTGTTGAGCCAGATATTGCGGCCCAGCATAAGCGCCAGCACCAGCGCGCTCACGTAGCCCATAAAGCCAATGACTGGGATACCAAACACAACCGGCTCGATGCGCGCGTAGTACACCACCGACGAACCGATAAACAGACCGGCGATCACAATTGCCATCGACATGCGGTCGATAATTCCGCCCAGCTGTCGCAGCGCCTTATCGCTGCTCATGATCTGCGTGTTTACCTTAAGCTGGCCGCGCGTAAGCATACGCGAAGCCAAGCCCAGATACTCGGCCGCCTCGAGCGAGCCTTTTGCCGCGCGATAGCTGCTCGCGGCAAGATCGCGGCTCATCTCGCGCATGCGGGCGTAGGTGCTCTTCTCGTTTTTGATGTGCGTCTGAATGATCTGGATCATGTTGACGTTGGGCATGTACTCGGTCAACAGGCCCTCGAGCGTCACCATGCCGCGGGCGAACATCGTCACCACGCTCGGCAGCTCAACGTCATTTTTGCGCGCGAGATTTAACAGCGAAGTCAAAAACTCGCCGATATCCAGGTCTTTAAGGTCGAGCCCGGCAAAGTCAGCCACGATAAAGTCAAGATCGGACAAAAAGGCCGAATGATCGAGCTCAGCCGAGTCGCCACGCGTCACGGCGAAGCGCATGAGCGAATCCTTGAGCTTGGGCACGTCACCCTCGGCCACGGCGAAAATCATGTCCTTGACGATACCGCGATCGTGACTCGACATGCGTCCGACCATGCCCAAGTCGATAAAGTAGACGATGCCGTCCTTGAGAATGATGTTTCCCGCATGCGGGTCGGCATGGAAAAAGCCGTCATCGAGCACCTGCGTCGAGTAGTCCTCGACAATCGCGGCACCGATCTTTTCCAAGTCATAACCCTCGGCCACCAAGCGTTCAGGATCGGCGATCGAAATGCCGTCGACGTAGTCCATAACCACCACGTGCTCGGTGCACAGGTCCAGATAGGATTTAGGGCACGCCACGCCATGAACGCTCTTATGGAACTCGTAGAAGTCGTTGAGGTTTTTGGCCTCGGCCAAAAAGTTGGTCTCCTCGCGAAACGAGGTCCACAGCTCCTCGACTACGCCGTGCAGGTCAACGAATTGATCGGTGTTGACGAACTTGGAAACGATACGCACCACCGAGCGGATGATATCGATGTCCTGTGCCATAACCTGCTGCGCACCGGGGCGCTGCACCTTGACGGCCACGTCCTCGCCCGTCACCAGACGAGCGCGGTGCACCTGCGCGAGCGATGCGCTACCAAGCGGATTGGGATCGATCGCATCGAACATCTCCCCCAGGCGCAGGCCGTATTCTTCCTCCAGGCAGCGAAGCACCACCTCGTACGGCACCGGCTCCACGTCGGAGCGCAGACGACGCAGCTCGTCGCAAAAGCGTTGCGGCAGAATCTCGGACCGGTTGGCCAGAATCTGCCCCATCTTGACGAACATGGGGCCGAGTTCCTCGAGCAGGCGGCGCAAACGAACCGGCGTGAGGTTATCCCACACGCGGTACTTTTTGACCAGGCGAACAATCTGCCCGATGCGTTCGCGACGACCCGCCGGCGTAAGCTGGTATTCCTCGTCCGGCGCCATCGCGTCGGGCTCCTCGGGCACCATATCGACAGCGCGCGGCTTCTTGCGAGCGCCCGAGACGGCGGCGTCGACCTCATCGACAACCGCCGCCTCGTCACCCAAGGGATCTAGATTGTTGTAATCGGTGGTGGAATCTGCCATCTGCGCTGCTACTCGGCCTCTTCGGTATCCTTCGCATCGTCGGGCTCAACGGACTCGACGGGCACCGAGGTCACGTTGTCCTCGACCGAATCGACGATGTCGCGCACATGGGCCAGGAAGGCCGTACGCTCGGGCGCAGTCATAACGCGGACGCGAGCCAGAATGAGCTCGTCGAGCACGCGTTGGGCCGCGGTCTCGCCCTGCATGCCCAGACGCTCGGTCAGGTCGGAAATGGTACCGCCGGCCTGCTCGAACATGTCGGACACACTGCGGGCGATATCGGGGGTGGCGGTGTCCTTGCGGACCTGCTCGCCTTTGGTGTTAAGGTCGTCGAGGACCTTCTTGCCGCCTTCAACAGCAACGGCGGCAGCGCCAAAGCCCACGTTAATGGCGCCGTTAACAAGCTGATCGAGTTTCATAACCATGGTTGTCTCCAATCACAAACAACTGCATTGGCGTTCTTGTACCCAAGATTGAGTGAAAGCGACAAAGCGTTTTAGCACTATTCGATCGACGGGAAATCCCTACCTCACGTTGTCGTTCATCGCGAAAGAGTTCTTCATGGCGCAGCTCGTGGTGTAGAGCACCTTGCCCAGTAGAGCATCGGTCTCCACGCGCACAAGCTCGGCGAAAGTCTCATTGGCGCGGGCAAGCTCGGCAGGCACCTCGGCCTCGGGCAGAGCGGCTACGGCAGCGTCGACGTCATGGATCTGCTTGTGGCCCATGCCACCGACCTTCTCCTGGTAGTCCTCCACGGCGCGGCCGCACTCATGAAAACGGACGTCGGCCAGCGCGCCGATCAGGCGGTTGGCCCAGTAGAAGTTTTCGGACGTCACGCGAGACTGCGTGTCGGCATAGTACTCGGGCATGGTCTCGACGTTGGCGTACAGCGGCACGAGCGCGTTAAACGAGTTGGAGCCAAACGCCATCCACTGCACGGCGCGGTAGGCCGGCTGCGCATAGGGGCGCAGCTGCAACACGGCGAGCTGGCTGTTGCGGTTGATGCCGATGGGACGATAGGCGCCGCGCGTAGCGGGCGTGCCCTTGCTGCCGTAACAGTCGTACTCCGTGCCCTGGTAGTGGCTCGAAAGCACGTACTTGATGTCCTCGATGGTCACCTTGCGCTCGGGCACGCGGCTCCAGGGGATATCGTCGCTCTCGGGCGTGTAGTCGGCGTCGGGGCCATCCCACACGTCGCTGGGGTTGAGGCAGCGCTGCATGTACCAGGCGCGCGGCGTGTTGTAGACATGGTCGCTGTCGCTGTGCGAGCCAAAGGCCTCGCGCGGGTTAAAGACCGCAGCCGGTCCGTCGCCATCGACGCCCAGCGTCAGGTCCAGATGCCACTCGGCCATCCAGGCGCGCAGGTCGGCAGAGCACATGTGGTCGGCCTGGGCGCCCTCAGCGTCATCCAGGTCAAAGCTGTCGATACCCAGTTGGTTGGGCATGGTCACATAGGCGTCGTCGGGCACGCGCTTGGCGATCCAGTGGTGGCCGCCGATGGTCTCGAGCCACCAGATCTCGTCCACATCACTAAAGGCGATGCCGTTGTTCTCATAGGTGCCGTAGCGCTCGAGCAGGTCGCCCAGGATACGCACGCCGTCGCGGGCGGACTTGGCATACGGCAGCACCAGGGTCACCATGTCCTCCTCGCCCAGGCCACCGGGCCGTGCCGGAACGTATCCATCCTCGCCTTCGTTGCCCTTGGCGGGCACGTAGTCCACAAGCGGGTCGGCACCGCGGACGCGCTCGTTGGTGGTGAGCGTCTCGGTTGCGGACATGCCAACATTGAGCTCGTTGAAGCCCGCCTCGGCCCAAATGCCGTGACCGGGAATAACATCGGGGACGCTCGTGTAGCGCATGGGATTATCGGGCAGTTCAACGGTCAGGTGACTCAGGACGCTCGTGTAGACGCGCGGCTGCTCGTCGGGATGCACTACGCGCATGTGCTTGGGCTCAAACACCCCGTTGGACGAGTCCTCGTTACGCGCGACCAGGGTCGACCCGTCGTAGCTCGCGTTCTTACCAACCAAAATCGTTGTGCACGGCATGCGCATCCTCCTTGAGCGAAGAAATCAAACGATAACAGTGTATCGCTTCGGCGCAGAAAGGGCGAAACCACGGCGCTGGCAACCCCTGTGGTCAAAAAATGCCAAATATGAGTACTGTCACTAATTTAGTAACAGCAATTTTGCTACGCATGGGTGTCGAAAGTCTACATTTGTTCAAAAATTAGATGATGTACTTCCCCATAGGCCCAATAAAATAGGCTCTCTATCGATAATAAATATCGTTAGAGAGCCAAATTAACCTAAAATATATGTGACTATCTTGGCAACAGTACTCATATTTGGCATTTTTTGTCCACGGGATATAGAACTAACCCCTCAAACAGCCCAAAACGCCTATTTCAATGCGCGCTCGGCCGCTTCGATCACGTGTTTGGCGAGGATCGCCGTCGTCACAGCTCCCACGCCGCCCGGCACGGGCGTGATGGTGTCAACAACCGGCTCTGCAGCATCAAAATCAACGTCCCCGACCAGCTTGCCAGCGGCCTCGTCCCAGTTAATGCCAACATCAATGATCGTCTGGCCCTCGCGAACGGCATCCGCGCCAATCGTGCTCGCGCGTCCAACGGCCGCAACAACGATATCGGCAGAACGGCACTCGGCAGCAAGATCGCGTGTATGCGTATGGCACGTCGTCACGGTCGCATTGCTGTCTCTTATACACATCTCCGAGCCCACGAGACAGGCAGAAA
>URHU01000053.1:0-11778 GCA_900547715.1 uncultured Collinsella sp.
GCCTGTCTCGTGGGCTCGGAGATGTGTATAAGAGACAGGCAGAAGGCCGCGGTCATGCGCGATCCCACCATGGCAGCCGCCAACATCGCCAGCGCCCAGAGCGATGCGATGCGCGCAGCAGCCGCCAACCCCAACGGCGCGATGGCAGGCTTTATGGGCATGGGCATGGCAGGTGGCATGGGCGGCATGAATGCCAGCCAGCTGTTCGCCGCCGGCCAGGCACAGCAGCAAGCTGCCCCACAGCCGACTCCGACACCCGCCCCCACACCGGCTCCTGCCGCTGCCCCCGCGGCCGGCACGTGGACCTGCAGTTGCGGTGCCACCAACACCGGCAAGTTCTGCCCCGAGTGTGGCAGTCCCGCACCCGCCCCGGCACCGACCAAGTGGTTCTGCCCCAACTGCGGCAGCGAAAACGGCGGCAAGTTCTGCAGCAACTGCGGAACACCCAGGCCCTAGCCCCTCTACCTGGTAATTGGCGGGGAGGTCCGCCACCCCCGCATTTGCTTCTATGGGTTTCGTTCGATAAAGGAGGACACCATGAAGACAACGTTCAAAAAGTCCGTACTCGCATTCCTGACATGCGTCCTGGCGCTCGCCTTTGCCCTGACGGGCTGCAGCGGCGGCGGCAAGGACCCCAAGGCCAACTTTGTCGGCAGCTGGCAGTACTCGGGTGGAACCTTGGACGGCGAAGAGCTCACCGATGAGTACATGGATATGCTCAAGGAGTGGGGCCTCAACTGTATCCTGATCCTCGACGAAGACGGCACGGGCGTCCTCGACATGTTCCTTGAGGTCGCCGACCTGAAATGGGAGGCCAAGGACGCCACCACCGTAACGATTACCGCCGAAGATGAGTCGCACGACCTGAAGCTCAAAGACGACAAGCTCGTCCTTGAGGTGGACGGCGACAAGCTCATCTTTACCAAGTCCGACAAGGACCTGTCCGGCACGGTGAAGAAGGATCGCGAGGCGGCCGAGAAGGAAGAAGAGATCGATGAGGCCGTCGAAGACGACGACGTCCAGAGCATCGAAATCTCCCCCGCCGTCACCGTCGCCGATGACGACCTGTGCACCATCACCATCACCGAGAAGTTCAAGGACGACTGGGGTGACATCGGCTTTGTTGTTAACATCACCAACAAGAGCGACAAGGACCTGACCTTCTACGCTCCCTCCGGCAAGACCAATGTCAACGGCACCATGAAGGACCCCTGGTTCTCGGCTCACCTGATGCCCGGCACCAACGCCACTGAGGAATTCACATTCTCAAGCGGCGAGCTTGACAGCCTTGACGACCTGGTCAACACGACCATCGGCATCGACGCCTACCTGACCGATTCCTACGAGGACGTCGCCTCTTACAGCGCAACCATCGCGTAGCGGCATGTAACATCAGCCGCGGATTGGCGGACACATCCGCGCACACCAGACGGGGCCGCAGGAGTTAATCCTGCGACCCCGCCGTTTTTATGCCGATGTGCGACGAGCTTTAGCACTCCATGTTGGGAACGATGCTGCCCTCGGTCACCGCGTGCACGGCCAGGCGCATGATGTTGTCGTAGCCGGTCTTGCTCAGGATCTCCGAGATGCGACGCTTGATGGTGCCCTCGCTCATAAACAGCTCGGCCGCGATCTCGCGACGGCTTTTGCCCTCGCAGGCAAGGCGCAAAATCGATAGCTCGACATCATCGAGAGCTGCCGTGCCCGAAAAAATGCTCTCGGGCGGCTTGGGAAACGTGCAATAGCCCGCCAGCGTGGAGCGCATCACGGCGAACAGCTCGTCGATACCGACATTCTTGTACACAAAGCTATCGACGCCCGCCTCGCGAGCCTGATCGACAAAGGTGATCTCGGGCATGCCGGTCATGATAATGATGCGACACTCGGGCAGCTGCTCCTTGATGCGCGCCGCCGCCACGATGCCGTTGGAATCATGCTCGGTGCATACGTCCATCAGTATCATGTCCGGACGCTCCTTGAGCGCGACACCCAAGGCCTCGGAGGCATCGGCGATGGCGGAAACAACGGTCATATCGGGCTGGTCGCCAACGGAGCGCGCCAGGCTCTCGCGCAGGATGGCCTGGTCTTCGACTATAAGGACGCGAATCATGAGCTTCTCCTCCGAACAGCAGCGTTGGGCGTAAGCGGGATGGATACCGTAAGCGTAAAGGGCGGGGCGGCGTAAATCTCCAGACCGCCGCCCAAATCTTGCGCGACATGCCTCATACCAGGGATACCCGTTCCCTCGCGATACGATACGGGGGCCGGGGACCCGTCGTTAGAAATCGTCATGCGCGCGACGGCGCCAGTATCCGCCCCCTCCTGCCACAGACGCACGTGGACCCGATGCGCCTGCGCATGCTTGGTGGCATTGGTCGAGGCCTCGCGGATAATCTGCAAAAATGCGGCGGCGACACGCGCGTCCTCGGGCAGCGCACCCTCAACATCGATCTGCACACTCACCAGGCCAAAAGCATGGACGATATCATCCAGCTGCTCTGCAGGCTCGCTGGCACCGCCACTGCGCAAATCGGCGGCGATTGAGCGCAGCAACGGGTCAATCTGCTCGAGCGACTCATCGTCCAGACGCCCCTCCTCCAAATAGCGATGAAGAATGGACAGGCGCTGCCCGATCACATCGTGAACGCGGGCGCGCATACGTAGGTAGGCCGCATTGTCGGCAACTTTTTTGACTTCTTCGATCTGGGCTTGGAGCTCTTGGCCCGCAAGCTCAAGCAGGTGGTTGGCTTGCGCCAAGCGGTCGTAGGCGTGTGCGTATTCCGTCACGTCCAGGCCGACGACACGCTCGAACGGACGGCCCGAGACCGTAACGGAGTCACGCACGAACAGACGAATCTCGGAAGGAGAGATCTCGACCACGACGCGATCCCTACCAAAGCGATCAAGGTCGATATGGGCGCGATTAGCGCTGCTTTCGGGCATTTGCATGCTAAGTTTGCGCAGGTCGTTCCATGTGCCGCTCATGTCGCGTAGATCGGTTGGCATATGAAGTTCCACCAGGTTTTTGCGCATGCAGCGGTTCATGAGCAGCGGACGGCCCCTCGGGTCTAGATACAGGATGCCCACGGGAATCACGTTGATGGTTTCAATCGTCGAGAATGCGGTGATATCCTCCTGGCGGTTACGGACGTCCATCAAGAGCGCCGCGATGGAACGGAACAGGAAGAACGCTCCCTCTGCGATAAGGACAACGGTCCACGCCGAGCCCACGGCAAAAACCACCGGCGGTGTAACGGCGACAACAAGCAGCAGCTCGACCAGCATGACAGGGCGACGATAGTGCACCATAAGTACCATGCCATAGACAAAGATCGCGGCATTGAGCCACAACGCTCCGCCCATTGCCCTGGCGCAAACGTCAAGCGGCGCCACCAGATACGAGCCAGACGACGCGAATAAGATGAGCGCCGAAATCATCAGGTGAAGCACAAGGCTCGCCTCGTAGGCGCAAATCACCTTACGGTTATAGGACGAGCGGCGCGATGCGATGAGCGGGACGTGGATCGTCTGCAGACACGCAGCCAGGGCAAAGACAACATCGAGCGCAACAATTTGGGGAAGAATGAGCGAAATCTGCATCGTCACTCACCCGCCCTTGGCATCAAGACGATCATGCGCAGCTGGCCGGGCTCGCCCTCAAAGCGGTACGCCACGTTGCGCCCTTGCAGAGCGCTTTCGAGCTCTTGCGCAGCGGGCGTCTGCGAAAGATCTTCATCATTGTTGGAAAAAAGCGTGGCACGCAGCTCGACACTGCATCGGTCATGGTCGCCCAAGTGATACATAAGCGCCGGATGGTCAGTGGTGAAGGCAAAAAACGCAAAGTCGTACACGCAGTCGTACAGGGCGCTTACCGTACTGGCGTGCAACGGGCGCCGTATGGCGATAATCGAGGCGCAATCGATATCGATGGTGCGCAGGTCACTTGCGAGCTCGTTGGCAATAAGCTGAATGCGGTCGCAATCAAAACCGCTCTCCCCTTGCTGTGCCAACGTGAGCGACCCCTTGCGCTTGCAATAGGCGACGAGCATCTTGGCGCGCTGCAGCATGCGGTAACGTTCGTGCGAAGATGCCTCATCGGTCAACGGCGGCAGCGAGCTCAGCAGGTCGTACATCCCTTCGAGCGCGCGGGCAAGCGCCTGGTCCACGTCTTGGACCAGCAAGGTCTCGGCCTCTTGATCTGCCGAATGCGTCTTAAGGTCGTAGTCGGCGGCGAGTAGCTCGTTTTGACGCTGCAGCTCCATGCGACGATGTGCCAGTTCACGGTTAAGCTCATTGAGCTCCGACACGTCTTGGGCAAGCAGGGCCGATCCGCCCAGCAGTGGAAAGGCACGGTACATTACATCGGGATCGGACGCCACGGCAAAGGCATGGGCGCGCCCGTGCTCCTGGGTCCGCAACTCCTCACGCACGCCTACCGGCATTGGCTTCGACACCGGCGTGGCATAGGCCTCCTGCAGGTCGCGCGTTAGAACTTTGAGGTCGAGCGGCAAGGTGTCGAAGATGCCGGCAATGTCGTGATACGACGGAATGACACCACAATCGAGACAGATTTCCATCGCCACCACGCACAGGACGCAATAGACGAGCGAAAAGTTGAGCCTCCATGCCCAGGGCACGCGCAACGCATACGAGATGGCAAAGAATGCGCCACCCAGCAGTACGAGCGCCGCCGTGCCCGAGAAACGCCGAATGCGAAAGGACGAGGACCGACCAACCAGGATAAAAAAGGCCACGAAGTTAAAGGCCGTCCACACGAGGACGGCGAAATAACCCCAGCCGTACGTGTAATCGTTGCTCCAGGTGTCGCTTGTACGGTCAAAGCGGAAGACCTGCTGGTGAAAATCGTTGGTGAGCACAAATCCGATAAGCAGGATGGCCACAATCCACAGTGCAGCGCAGTAGCGGCGACCCAGGCGGTGTTGCTCCAGGCCCGCAAGGCGCAGACCACACAACTGGTAGAGCAGCGGAATGAGCGTCATGGGTACGTAGTACAGATACCACAGTACGGTGGCATAGAACGGCGTGAACGACTTGTACTTGAGAATGACTTCGATCATCCACAGGGCGCAGATGGTGGCGACGGCAACAAGACGGCGGCGTAACACATAGTCCAAACAGCGCAGATAGACCGATACGCCCCAGATCGAAAATGCAATTGCGGCAACAAGCAACGGTAGAGAGCTCGAATGGACGAGCGCATCCACAACCTCTTCGGACACCTCGCTATAGGCGGGCACGGTGTTAGAAAGTTTGGGGTCGGAGGCGAACAGCGCCGGCAAGACTGCCAAAAGCATGAGGAGCAGTGCGGTGATGGCGCCGGCGATAGCAAAGACGCGGTGACGGTACACCTGATGCGTTATGCCAACAAGGAATCGCGGCATGGCAAAGAGCATGCCACCCCTGGGATCCGCCACGGGAGCGGATCGGGCGGCCGCGTGGCCGATATGTCGCATGCGGGTACCCATAGTGCTTTTAGTGTACCGACAGGCGGGCCCAAAAAGCGGGCCACATGTCCCAAAATCCGCAGACGGCAAGGCGCCCGGCGAGCATTACCTGCTCGCCGGGCGCCTTGGTTAGAAGGCTCTGAAGTCGAGCGTCTCAGCTTCCTTAGGACAGGTCCTCACCATTCGTCTCAATGACGTGCCTGTACCAGTCGAAGCTCTTCTTCTTGGAACGCTTGAGGGTGCCGTTGCCGGCGTCGTCGCGGTCCACATAGATAAAGCCATAGCGCTTGGACATCTCGCCCGTGCCGGCAGACACCAAGTCGATCGGGCCCCAGGTGGTGTAGCCCAGCAGGTCAACGCCGTCCTCGGTCACCGCATCGCGCATCGCGGCAATATGCTGGCGCAGGTAGTCGATACGGTAGTCATCGTTGATGGAGCCATCCTCCTCGACAACATCCTTGGCGCCCAGACCGTTCTCGACCACAAACAGCGGCTTCTGATAACGGTCGTACAGGTCGTTGAGCGTAATACGGAAGCCCAGCGGATCAATGGCCCAGCCCCACTGGCTCTCCTGCAGGTAGGGGTTCTTGGCGCCGGCGAACGCGTTGCCCTGGGTGCGCTCGACATCGGGGTTATCGGCACCGGCGGAGCAACGGGTGCTGTAATAGCTAAAGCTGATGAAATCGACGGTGTTGGCGGCCAGGATCTCGCGGTCCTCGTCGGTCATGCCCACATCGATGCCCAGACGCTCGAGCTTCTTGACGGCATAGGCCGGGTAGTAGCCGCGGCTCTGGACGTCGACGAAGAAGTAGTTGTCCTGATTGTCGAGCTGCGCCTGGCGCACGTCGCCCGGACGGCAGCTGTAAGGGTAGTAGCTACCTGCGGCGAGCATGCAGCCGATCTTGACCTCGGGGTCGATCTCGTGGGCAATCTTGGTTGCCCAAGAGCTGGCAACGAGCTCGTTGTGGGCGGCCAGGTACTCGACGGCCTCCTTGTTCTCGCCCTCCTCAAAGACCAGACCGGCACCCATAAACGGCAGGTGCAGAATCATATTGATCTCGTTGAAGGTGAGCCAGTACTTCACCAGGCCCTTGTAGCGGGTGAAGATCGTGGTCGCGAGGTTCTTGTAGAAGTCGATGAGCTTGCGGTTGCGCCAGCCGCCGTACTCCTTGATGAGGTGAATCGGGCAGTCGAAGTGCGTGATGGTCACGAGCGGCTCGATGCCGTGCTTTTGGCACTCGCGGAATACATCCTCGTAGAAGGCCAGGCCAGCCTCGTTGGGCTCGGTCTCGTCACCGTTGGGGAAGATGCGGCTCCACGCCAGGCTCATGCGGAAGGTCTTAAACCCCATCTCGGCAAAGAGGGCGATGTCCTCCTTGTAGTGGTGGTAGAAATCGATGCCGGTCTGTGCGGGATAGTAATAGCCGTCCTCGAAGTCGAGCATCTTGCGCTGGCCGGAGACCACCGCGTAGCGCTCGGGGCCGTGCGGAGCCACGTCCACGTTGGCCAGGCCGCGGCCGTCCACGTTGTAGGCGCCCTCGCACTGGTTGGCAGCCGTCGCGCCGCCCCACAGGAAGTCTTTACGGAAAGCCATGCATCGATCCTTTCATACGCTGCTTGTCGTGGTTTCAGTATCCCCGCAAACGGGGTGCCAACCAACGGCAACGGCACAGGTCGACACTTCTTTTCGCACACGGTGGCCCGGCGACCGCCCACAGCTGACACTTTTTGATACCCGCCTGCCCAAACCACCACAAGGGGGACAGGCACCTTTGTGGTGGTTGGGGGCGGTTTTTCTCGATCTGTAACAGGTAGAAACGATTTAGCCCGCTAGATGTTACAGATCGAGACAGAAGATTCTAGTCGCAGGCGATGTCGAGGTTCTTGCCGATGAGGCCTACGTAGCCGCCTTCGCCGGCGGGATATTTGACTGAATAGGAAAAAAAGGAAAAAATAGGAAAAAAAGGAAAGGAGACTCATGACTGAAACCATCTTCTCCCCCTCATTTGGAAATCGCCCGTCCTATCTGGTGGGACGCGGGAGCGTGATTTCGACATTCATCTCCGGCCTTGAGCAGGAGCCGGGCAATCGAGACCGGGCTATGCTCATGCTTGGCCAGCGAGGCAGCGGCAAAACGGTTCTGCTGTGGGAACTTGCCGATCGCGCACGCAAGCTCGGCTTTGTTGTCGCCACGCCCACCGTAGCCTCCGAGGATATGCTCGAGCGTATTGTTGAGAAGATCCAGGAAGCGGGCGAGCCCTACGCCAACAAGCATCGGCTCCCCAAACTTGCGGGCGGCAGCCTGAGCGTCTTCGGCTTCTCAGCCGGCCTTGAGTTCACGCGCGATGTGCAGGAAACCAAAAGCTTCCAGTTCAAGCTCACGCAGCTGGCGCGCAAGCTGACCGAGCAGGGACACGGCATCCTCATCCTCATCGATGAGCTCCAGGCCAATTCGCCCGAGATCAGACAGCTCGTCACCGCCTATCAAGAGCTGGTCGGCGAGGGGCTCAACGTCGCGCTCGTCATGGCGGGCCTCCCGGGAGCAGTCTCCGCGACACTCAACGACCGCGTACTGACATTTCTCAACCGCGCACGCAAGGTCACGCTCGAACCGCTTTCAGTTGGAGATGTGGATGCCTACTATCAGCGAGCTTTCGAAGAGCTCGACCTTGATATTCCAGGCAATCTTCGGCTGGACGCTGCTCGCGCAACTCAGGGCTCGCCCTACATGCTGCAGCTCATCGGCTACAACATCGCCAATCGTTGCCAGGCAGGAGAACACGTAACGCCAGAGCAAGTCGACGGAGCAATCGAAGCGTCAAAGGCCGATTTCGAAAACGATGTGTGCGAAACGACGCTCGCCGCGCTATCGGACCAAGATGTTGCGTTTCTCGCTGCAATGACCGATGACGAAGACGGCGTGTCGCGCATTTCCGATGTGGCCGAGCGCATGTCAGTCACACCCGACTATGCGCAAAAGTATCGCCGGCGCCTCATCGACGCCGGCGTAATCGAACAGGCGCGCCGCGGTTACGTGCGCTTCGCCGTACCATATATGGCTGACCACCTGCGCAGCCAGCTCTAGACAACCACCGCAATGGGGACAGGCACCTTTGTGGTGGTTGGGGGCGGTTTGTCTCGATCTGTAACAGGTAGGCCGCCAAAACCGGGCTTGGTGTTACAGATTGAGATTGTTCGGTCTGTCCCCTACAGTTTGTCTAAATCTGTAACAGGTAGAGACGATTTAGCCCGCTAGATGTTACAGATTGAGACGGAAGATTCTAGTCGCAGGCGATGTCGAGGTTCTTGCCGGTGAGGCCTACGTAGCCGCCCTCAGCTGCCTTGGGGCTATCGGCGTGGCAGAGGACCCACTTGTCGGCCTTCCAGTAGCAGTAGCTGTCGCCGGCCGCGGGCATGTCGGCTGCAGCCTCGGGGCGCGGGCCGTTGGTGCCGGCGGGAAGCGCGACCATCACCTGGAAGCCACCGTCGTCGACCATGCAGGGCGTGTAGTGGAGCGTGGTGTTGAAAACCTCGACAACCTTGCCCGCCGGCACGCGGAACGCCTTGACCTGAGCAGTATCGAGCTTGCCGTCCTCGATCTCCCAGCGATGCGCCACGAGCAGAATAAAGTCGCGTGCACCCAGGTTGAACTCGCTCGCGCGGTGGTACTCCAGGCAGTTGAGTCGTGTATTGTGGCCATTGCACCAACCGAGCTGGAAGGGACGGCCGCCAAACATGAGAAAGCCCAGTTTGTCGGCATCCTTGACGCCCTCGAGCTCCGGCGCGCTTGCTACGTACTTGCTGCCCTCGGGGATGGGCGTGGCGGAGAGCGCCTCGAGCACGGGCGACGTGAACTCGGACGGAACGTCATCCCAAACGTTGCCATAGGATTTGAACTCGGGATCGTTGACAGAGTAGATATGCATGTTCACTCCTGTTCGTTTATGTGACAGTACGAACATTCTAGAACAATTTCTTCGCGTTTTGAGCGCTCAGTATGAAAAAGCGCCACCGCTGACAGCGGAGGCGCTTCTGGTGCAAACGATATTTTGCGAGCAGCTTTATGCCTGTTGATAGTGCAGGTGCTTCTCGTCGATATCGGCCAGGTCGCGGTCGAGGTAGCGGCGCGCGAGCCAGTTTGCCATGGGGAGGTTCTGGTCCAGGTAGTTACCGCACTCCTCGGGAGCGGCTCCGGGGACATCGCCCTCAAAGCCGGCGATAAACTCAAACAGCTCGCGCACGAGCGGCAGGATCTCCTCGCTCGTCACCTCGCCAAACACGACCAGGTAAAAGCCCGTGCGGCAGCCCATGGGGCCAAAGTAGACAATACGGCTCGACCACTCGTCATGATTGCGAAGGAACGTCGCGCCCAGGTGCTCGATGGTGTGGCACTCGGCCGTGTTCATGACCGGCTCCTTGTTGGGCGTGGTCAGGCGCAGGTCAAACGTGGTGACGGCAGCACCGGTCGCCGGATCGCGGTCGATGCGGCTCACATACACGCCGGGCTCAAGCAGCAGATGGTCAACGGAAAAACTCGCAATGCGCTCCATGGCAGATCCTCTCGGTAGTCAATTTGGGACGGGGCTCTTTTAGCTGGTTCGAATGGTCGCACCAATCATACCAGTCAAAAAAGCCCCGTCCCAAATAAGCTACCTGGGACGGGGATCAATGAGTTTTTAATCCCCGTCCCAGAAAAATCATGCTAGGCAGTGTATGCAATTGTTGATTTGACGGCGTGGCGCCAGCCGGCGATCTTTTTGGCGCGTTCGTCGGCGGTCATGGCAGGCTCCACGATGCCGCGGGCCCCGTAGACGTCGACGACATCGCGCGTGTACATGCCCAGCGCAATGCCGCAGGCCCAGGCCGCACCCAAGCCGCTCATCTCGTCGTTGCTCGCGATGCGAATGGGCGAACCGACCAAGTCGCTCTCAAACTGCATCAGGTACGCGTCGCGCGTGGGACCGCCGTCAACACGAAGCTCGGCCAATGCCGCGCCCGAATCCTCGACCATTGCATCGATCACGTCAAAGATTTGATAGGCAATCGACTCGTCGGCGGCCTTCACGAACTCCGCGCGACCTGTGGTGCGCGTCATGCCAAAGACGCAGCCCTCGGCGTCACTCGCCCAGTGCGGCGCACCCAAGCCGGTAAACGCCGGCACAAAGTAGACGCGGCTCGCCGGATTGGCGGCGTAGCACAGGTCGGTAACTTCCTCGGGGTTATTGATGAGTTCCAGATCATCGCGCAGCCACGTCTTGACGGCGCCGGCGTAGCTCACGTTGCCCTCGAGCACGTACTCGGTCACGCCGTCCATACGCCATGCGAGCGAGCTCGAAAGCCCGTGCGAGCTGGCAACGAACTCGTCGCCGACGTTCATCATGACCGAGCTGCCGGTGCCATAGGTCGCCTTGGCCATACCGCGGCTGTGGCAACCCTGCGCGAACAAGGCCGCATGGCTGTCGCCGAGCACGCCGTGAATGGGCACGGGTGCCGGCAAAAAGCCGCCCAGGTCCGTCGTGCCGAACAGGCCATCGGAATCGGTCACCTGCGGCAGGCAGGCCACGTCGACGCCAAAGGCCTCGCACACCGGCTCGCTCCAGCAGCCACGGCGCAGGTCAAAGAGCTGCGTGCGGCTGGCGTTGGACCAGTCACAGCGGAACTCCGCGCCGCCCGTGAGCGTCCAGACCACCCAGGCATCGATGGTGCCCAGGCACAGCTCGCCCGCTGCCGCGGCCTCGGCAGCCGCGGGAACGTTCGCGAGAATCCAGGCCATCTTGCCCGCCGGATAGTAGGGCGAGAGTACCAGACCCGTCGTGTCGCGCACCAGGTCGGCCACACCCTCGCGCGCGGCCAGCTTGTCGCACAGCTCGCGGGCGCGGGCGCACTGCCACACCACGGCGTCGCACAGCGGCTCGCCCGTCGTGCGGTTCCAGGCAACGGTGGTCTCGCGCTGGTTGGAGATGCCGATGCCGGCAACGTCGGTCGGGTCGACCCCGGTCTCCTCCACCACGGCACGCGCTACGGCCAGCACATTGGCGGCAATCTCGGCCGGATCATGGTTCACCCAGCCGGCCTCGTTGACAATCTGGCGATGCGAGCGGTCGGCACGATGAATCAGATGGCCGCCCTCGTCCACCAGCAGCGCCTTGGTGCCCTGCGTGGACTGATCGATTCCGATGATGTATTTGCTCATGTACTCTCCCATTCCTTCCGCCAAATCAAAGACAGCCTGGCGGACAAGGAGCGAGCGACCGCCAAGTGCCGCAGATTGCCGTGAAAGAGGAGCGCCGCGTACTTTGGTACGCGAGCGACG
>URHU01000054.1:0-11758 GCA_900547715.1 uncultured Collinsella sp.
ACGAGATTTCTGCCTGTCTCGTGGGCTCGGAGATGTGTATAAGAGACAGTCTCCAGGTCGCGCATGGCGATGCGCATGCCGCTGCCCAGGTCCTGGAACTCGGAAAGTGCGGTCAGGCGCGCCGTCGCCTCCTCGGTGAGCGGCAGCTCGCCCGGGAACATAAAGTACGCGTAGGCCTGCGTGGCAGAGCGGCCCACACGGCCCTTGAGCTGGTAAAGCTGTGCCAGACCCAGGCGCTGCGAGTCCTCGATGATCAGCGTGTTGGCCGTTGCGTTGTCGATGCCGCTCTCCACGATGGTCGTGGCGATGAGCACGTCGATCTTCTTGGTCGCGAACTCGATCATCACGTCCTCGACCTCGCGCGGGCTCATCTTGCCGTGCGCCACGCCCACGCGCGCCTCGGGCGCGGCCTCGTGCACGCGCGCCACGGCATCATCGATGGTCTTGACGCGGTTGGACACGTAATACACCTGACCGCCGCGGCCCACCTCCAGGCGAATCGCCGCACTCACCACGTCGGGGTCGTACTCCCCCACGTGCACGATCACGGGACGACGCCCGGTCGGCGGTGTGGTGATCAGGCTCATGTCGCGCACGCCGCTCGTGGCCATCTGCATGGTTCGCGGAATAGGCGTTGCCGAAAGCGTGAGCACGTCGATTTGCTCGCGCAGGTTCTTGAGCTGCTCCTTGTGCTGCACACCAAAGCGCTGCTCCTCGTCGATGATCACCATGCCCAGGTTCTTGGGGTTCACGTCGGCAGAAAGCAAGCGGTGCGTGCCGATGAGCACATCAATCGTGCCCTCGGCAAACGCCTTGAGCGCGCGCTTCTGCTGCGCCGGCGTGCGGAAGCGGCTGAGCACCTCGACCTCCAGGCCAAACGGGGCAAAGCGCTCAAAGAAGGTCTCGTAGTGCTGCTGGGCCAGAATGGTTGTGGGGCAGAGCACCATGACCTGACGGCCGGAGTCCACGCACTTAAACGCCGCGCGCAGGGCAACCTCGGTCTTGCCGAAACCCACGTCGCCGCACAGCAGGCGGTCCATAGGCTTGGGCGCCTCCATGTCGGCCTTAATGTCGGCGATAGCCTCCAGCTGGTCACGCGTCTCGTCGTAGGGGAAGCTCTCCTCCATCTCGATCTGCTCGGGCGTATCGGGCGGACAGGCGATACCGGTAATCGACGAGCGGCGTGTATACAGGTCGACCAGGTCAAACGCCAGCTTTTTGGCGTTCTTGCGTGCCTTGTTGGTGGCACGCGTCCAGTCGGCGGTATTGAGCCTGGTCAGGCGCGGCTTGTCGCCGTCGGGGCCAACATAGCGTGTGATGCGGTCGACCTGCTCGAGCGGCACGTAGAGCTTGTCGCCGTCGGCATATTCCAGCAAAAAGTAGTCGCGCTCCTTGCCGCCCACTTCCTGGCGCGCGATCTCGCTAAAGAGCGCGATGCCGTGGGTGGCGTGCACCACGTAATCGCCCGGCTTAAACGGGAACGTGATCTGCGTAATGTCCACCTTGCGGCGGCTGCGCGCGCGGTTGGCGTCCATGCGGGCGTTGAGGTCGGCGATCGAGAACACGGCCAGGTTGGCATCGGGCACCACCACGCCCTGCGGAAAGGCGGCATCGACAAAGGTCACACGTCCGCGCGAAATAGTGGGCACGGCGGCGCCGGCGGCAGCCTGCGCGGCGCCCGCCTCGAGCGAGCGGGCGTTGAGCGCGTCGGCCTTACGCTCGCGAATGGAAGCATGGGCCTCCTGGCGTGCGGCACGGTCGGCGGAATCCGCCGCTGCCACGCGAACGCGGTCGCCGATAGCGCCGACATTTTCGGGCGCCGCGGTCAGCGATTCCTCAAAGGTAATGCCCTCGTCGCCAAAGGTGAGCTCCATCGACTCGCGCGCACCGCGGTCGGGGATGGCAAACACGCAGGCATAGCGCTTGCCCACGACCTCCTGGATGCGCGTCATAAAACGGTTGTCCGAGCCTGCGATGGCCGGCTGCTCAATCTTGAGCTCGGCCGTCACCGCACCACCGGCACGGATGAGGCTCACGTAGTTCAGGCGCTGCTGGGCACCAAAATCGAGCTGTTGGGCGCGCACGTACAGACCATCCAGGCGGTCAATCCCTGCCTCGCCGGCACGGGCCTCAATATCCTCGTAGGCGCGCAGGCAGTCGTCGAACAGCGAGCGCGGCTCGGACAGAACCACGAGTGCCTTGCCGCTCACGTGCGCCAACGGGCTTACGGTCTGGCCGTACATCACCGGCAAAAAGCGGTCGAGCTCGGGCGTGACGATGCGCGCATCCACCATCTCGAGCAGCGCCGCCAGCTTGCTGTCGTCCTGGCTGGCACGGTAGAGCGCCACGTGCATGTTGTGGACGGCATCGTCGGTAAGCGCCAGCTCGCGGCAGGGGAAGATCTCGATACTGTCCTCGTTGCCGATGGTTTGGCCCGTGGAGCTCACCATACGGCGGATGCGGTCAATCTCATCGCCGAAAAACTCAATGCGCACGGGCGCCTTTTCCTGCGCGGGAAACACCTCGACGGTGTCACCGTGCACGCGGAACAGACCGGGCGCATCGGCGGCACCGGCATTGGTGTAGCCCATGCCCACCAGGCGCTGCGGCACCTCGTCAAAGGGAATCTCCTCGCCCACCGCAAAGGTCGTGGACTCCCAATAGTGGCTCTCGACCGGCGGCACGCAACGCAGCAGCGCGCGAGCCGAGGCGACCATGATGCAATTGTCTCCGCGCACGATGCGTCCCAGTGCCTCGCAGCGCTGCGCCACCACGGCATCGTCGGGCGCCTGCTCGCGCCACGGATAGTCCTTGCGCTCGGGAAAACGGCACACGTGCGCTAGGCCCACGTAGGCGGCAAGGCTGCGCGCGGCGCGATCGGCCGCATCCTCGCCACTCACAATGTAGACCGTGGGACGCGGGCGGCGCGCAAACTGGGCGGCCGCCATAAGCGTGCGGCCCGACTGCGACACAGCCAGCGTCACGTCCTCGCCGGCATCGAGTCCGGCCTCGACGGTCTGCAAGGCCTCGGCAGTGTAGAGCTGCGCGGCTATACGGTGAATGAGCATGCTGTTCCTCCGGCATTGCAACGCCAAAAGCCCGCCGGGGCAAGCTCGGCGGGTATGCGGCGGATTTCATTGCCTGTCATGGTAGCGCATGGAAAGGACTCCGGCTCAAGAGCAAACCCAGCCCCGCAAAAAACGCCAGACGAAGATGCGTTCCGCCCTACCCCGCCACGCGCGCGCTGGGGCACAAATCCGCCAGCGGACACTCGTCGCACTTAGGTTTGCGGGCGTCGCAGATCTCACGGCCAAAGGTGATCCACTGGTGGTTGACCGACTCCCAATACTCGTGCGGCAAAATCTTGAGCAGATCTTGCTCGGTCTTGAGCGGCTCCTTGGCATGCGTCTTGGGGCTCAGCATCAGGCGGTGCGCGATGCGGTTGACGTGCGTATCGACCGCGATGCCCTCGACAATGCCAAACCCCACGTTGAGCACGATGTTCGCCGTTTTGCGCCCCACACCCGGCAGCTTGACGAGTTCCTTCATGTCAGCAGGTACCTCGCCGCCGTAATCGGCAACGATCATCTGCGCGGCCTCCACGGCGTGTTTGGCCTTGCTCTTATAAAAGCCAAGCGACTTGATGGTATCCGCCACATCGACCACACTCGCCCCCGCCATGGCCTCGGGCGTGGGCCACTGGGCAAACAGCTTCGGCGTCACCTTGTTGACCTGTGCGTCGGTCGTCTGCGCCGAGAGCAGCACCGCGATGAGCAGCCTAAAGGGATTCTCGTGATCCAAGAAACACTCGACCGGGCCATAGCGACGGTTGAGGCGCTCGCACACCTCAACGGCGCGCTCGCGTTTGGCGGCATTGGTCTCGCGTGGCATAACGACTCCTCGAATCGGCGGCATAACAAACCTATGGGCACGATTGTCCCACGTATGGGGTCTTTACGCCTCCAAAAATGCGCCGGTCTGGCGGCCCCACAGGCTTGCGTACTCGCCGCCCGCCTCGACAAGCTGCGCATGCGTACCGTCCTCGACAATCTCGCCGTCCGCCAGCACCACGATGCGGTCGAGCGCCGCCACGGTGGACAGGCGATGTGCCACCACAATGGAGGTGCGGCCGCGCATCAGGTTCTCGAGCGCCTCCTGCACCAGCGCCTCGGACTCGCTGTCCAAGGCAGACGTCGCCTCGTCGAGCACCAGGATCGGCGCATCGGTCAGAATAGCACGGGCGATGGCCACGCGCTGGCGTTGGCCGCCCGAAAGCTTAACGCCGCGCTCGCCCACCATGGTGTCAAAGCCACGGGGCAGGCGGTCGATAAACTCCAGGGCATTGGCCAGACGCGCGGCCTCGCGGATCTGCTCGTCGGTGGCGTCGGGACGGCCGTAGGCAATATTCTCGCGAATGGAGCGATGGAACAGCAGCGCCTCCTGCGGTACGTAGGCAACCTGGCGGCGCAGGCTCTGCTGCGTGCAGCGCGAGACGTCCTGGCCGTCCACGAGCACGCGGCCGCCCTGTACGTCGTCCAGGCGCAGCAACAGCTTGGTGAGCGTCGTCTTGCCCGAGCCCGATTTGCCCACCAGGCCCACGCGCTGGCCCGCCGCCACATGAAGCGTCAGGTCGTCGAACACGCTCTCGCCCGCCGCGGCGTCACGGTATGCAAAGCTCAGGTGCTCAAAATCAATCGCGCCCTCGCTCACTTTAAGCTCGGGAGCGTTCTCGTCGTCTGCCACCAGACGCGGCTCGTCCAGCACGCGCGTCATCTCGGCCGCATCACCGAGCGCGCGGTTGATACGCTGCATCATGGAGCTCACGTAGTTCAGACGCATGGTGAGGTTGTACGTATAGGTAAAGATCATGACGAGCGCGCCGGCCGAGATGCCAAACCACGCGCTGCCGCCCGCGACGAACACACTCACCACGGCCATAGTGATGACGATAAGGCCCGAGGTCGTAAAGTTGCGCTGCATCATGGCGTGCATCGAGACCGTCTCGGCGTCGCGTGCAGCACGGTCGGCGGTATCGAACAGGTTGCGCTCAAAGTCCTCGCGCCCACAGGTCTTAACGGCTAGGATGTTCGTGACCGCGTCGGACAGCACGCCCGACAGCTTGTTCTGCGCGGCGGACGTCGCGGCCGAAAGCGGCATGATGCGCTTGTACATAAGCCAGACAAACGCGATGTAGACGACCATAATGCCCACCAGGATCACGGTAAATGTCGGCACCACCGGGGCGAGCGCCGCCACCGTGCAGACAACCGAGGTGATAGTGGGAATGAGCGAATACACCGTCACGTCCACCAGACCCGTGTAGCCGCTCATAAAGCGACTCGTCTGGCTCACAAGCGATCCGCCAAAACGGCTGGTGTGGAATGTCATGGATTGATTGGAGAGCGTGTCGAAGCACAGGCGCGCCAGGTGATAGTTGCCCGCAATCTCGAGCTTGTAGACGGTGTAGTCCTGCAGCTTGGAGAGGATTTGGCCCACTAGGTTAACGAGCACCAGCGCCAGAATGTAAGGGCCAAAGACCTCAAACACCTGGTCACCCGCCACGGGGCCGGCCTGAACGCGGTCGACGATAAGGGCCATCACATAGGTGTTGGCAAACGTGAGCAAAAAGATGTAGCCCGCCGACGAGAACACCGAGAGAAAGACGATCAGCGGCTGCGTGCGCGTGACATCCCAAAAACGCTTTAGAGTGCGACGCACGGTGGAGCGTTTGAGCGGACTGGTGCTTCTCTGAGACATGGGCTTCCTTTCGCGTCTGATAGGGCGAAACGCCATTGTTGCACATTGAAGCGCACTTCAGGCAAGCACGATGCGAAAAGCGCCCGCGCCGTACTTGCGCAGGCGCCCCGCCGCCAGATGCAGCTAGTCCTCGTCTTTTTGGTCTGCGAGCAGGCTCGCGGACGTGAGCCCCAAGATCGCGTCGGCCTCTCCGGCATCTTCCAGCGCATCGATATCCTTGAGCTTGCGCTCCATAACGTTGGTGCGCGTGGTGATGATGCCCTCGACCGTTTTACCCGCGGTCTCGATCTGCTGCTGGGCGCGGCGCAGCGCCGCCTGATAGCGTGGCAGCTCGGCCTTGACGGCGGAAAGCACGCGTAGCACGTCATCGGTGCGTTTTTGCAGTCTAAACGTCTGGTAGCTCATCTGCAGGCTGTTGAGGATGGCCGCCATGGTGCTGGGGCCGGCAACGTTGACGTGATAGTCGCGGCCCAGGGTCTCGATAAGCCCGGGGCGACTGACGACCTCGGCGTACAGGCCCTCAAAAGGCACGAACATAATGCCAAAGTTGGTGGTCGCGGGCACGCTCAGGTACTTTTCGCAGATATCCTTGGCCTCGCGCTTCACCATGGCGTCGAGCGTCTTGCGCGCAGTGGCCACAGTCTCGGCATCACCCGACTCTTGCGCGTCGAGCAGATGCTCGTACGCATCGCCGGGAAACTTGGAGTCGATCGGCAGCAGCACGGGATCGCCCTCGTCTACCGGCAGTTTGACGGCAAACTCAACGCGCTCCGAGGCGCCGGGCTTGGTGGCGACATTTTCCAGATACTGGTCGGGCGTAAGAATGTCCGCCAGAATTGCACCCAGCTGCACCTCGCCCAAAATACCACGCGCCTTCACGTTGCCCAGCACGCGCTTAAGGTCGCCCACGCCGGTGGCGATGGACTGCATGTCGCCCAGGCCCTTGTACACGGCCTCGAGCTGGTCGCTCACCTGCTTAAACGATGCCGACAGGCGATCGTTGAGCGTGCGGGAGAGTTTCTCGTCCACCGTCGCGCGCATCTGATCGAGTTGCACGTTGTTGTCTTTGCGGATAGCACCCAGCTGGGCATCGACCGTCTCGCGCACCTTGTCCAGGCGGTGCTCGATGCCCTCGCGGTTGGCACCGAGCTGTTGGGCCGTCTCGCGGCGAAGGTCATCCATCCGGTCACCAGCTTGCGAAAACTCACGTGCAATGGTCAGGTAACGTTGCTGCCCCACGGCCGCATCGGTCGTCTGCTGCTGCGCGATGGCGTTGGCCGTGCGGCGAGTTTCGGCCAGCGCGACGTTCAGGGCATCGAGCGCGTTGTTGGCCTGCTCGAGTGCTGCCAGCGTTTCCGCGCTACTGTCGCCACGCTCCCGCAACTCGGCACGCAGGCTCTTGAGCTGGAGGGCGCAAGCCACAGCAACCCCCACCGCCACCAAGGCGATCACAACAAGCACGATATCAATAGCAGACATAGACTCCGCCCAACAAACCCAATCGAGCACCAATCAAAACCGCGATCAATCTTACCCCGCCACACGCACGGATCACCCACTGCCTTGCAGACAAATTTCTCTTAGAGCCGCGGACGCTAAAACGCTAGCTCTCCCAGCCGGTGCGAATGGTTGTCATGACGTCGCCTAGGCGCTGGCCCAGGGCTGACAGATGTTGGAGCACTTCGCCGGGCGAAGCACCGTTGAGGATGCAGGTGAGCGCATACGAGACCAAGAAAATCGCCGCAAGTCCTAGCGGAATGAGCACGATCATCGCCAATGTGCGCAGGCGCTGGCCCACGCGGCGACGACGCGCACGACGCTTGTCGAACGCAAGCTCCTGCGCATACGAATCTTGCTGTACGGAATAGTTCTCTGGCGCCGATTCACACCCGGGCACAGCTGCAGGTACAGCAGCGGGCACGACATTTTGCGCAAAGGGCTGGGCTGCCGCCCCTTGCATTTGTATCTCCATGAGTCGTTGCTGCTGACGCAGCATGCGCTCAGCTTGTTGCTGCGGAGTCTCAAGAAACAGATCCATGCTGGCCTCCAAAATCGGAGCATTCGACGCTTACGACCAGCATCCCGCACCGCCATGACCGCGACAACGCAATCGCCGGCAATAGCCACAAAGTTTCTTTTGCTCAAAAGCTGTCGAAAAGCTCAACAACTCCCCTACCAGCACTTTCTCTGAGCTTTTTTCGCCAGCAATCTTTTAGCCTTCCACCCTTACGCCAACTGACCAAAATCTAACCAAAAGCTTGACGGAAATTGTGGAGACAGGGACCCCGCACAAAAAGTGCCGCCCCAAAGGGGCGGCACACAAACTTCTTGTCAGCTTTTCTGTAACGAGCACGCGACGGCCCTGCGCTCCGTAGTCGGTGAGGACAGACTACATGCCCGCGAGACCTCGGGCGGCGGTGGCGCACATAAACGCCAAGGCTAAAATCACGAGTGAGCCCGCGATGTCTGCCAGCACGCCCATTGTACGGCGCTCAAACAACCAACTCTCAAAGTGCGGAGCGACGTTGCGCCAGACACGCCACAACAAGATGCCCATACCGATGACGCCCGGGATATTGAGCAGTAAAATCTCGGAGCACAAAAGACCAATCAGGTTGCCGGCGACAAAACCAGCATCGCCTTCGCAGTATTTGCGGTAGACCATATACAGCATGTACGCCACAAACGGCTGCAAGCACGCAGAAATAAACGTGACCACCATCGAGGGCTCCTGCGAAAAGACCTCGGTGAGTTTATTGACACTCGTGGCGTCCTTCGAAGCCAAGAATAAACCGATAACCACAAGGGGCACCACGCCCAAAATTACCTCGACCAGAGTAAACAACTTGGCAGTCAAATCCTCACTAGCCGAATTCAAATGAGGCGCCCATTCAGGATGAGCATGCGCGCCGACCTTCTTGTCCTTCTCGGCACGATCGGCCTTTTTGCCCTCGGCAACCCGACGACCAGGATCCTTGCGAGTTCCCGCCGCAGCAACCCGAGCCCGAGACTTCTTACCCATAACCAACACCTCACAAGAGGAAACGAATAGCCAACGCTACCCAGTGTACCCTCTAAGCAACGTCACCGCCCCAACCGGCCCCCACAAAAACGTGCCGCCCCATAAGGGGCGGCACACAAACTTCTTATCAGCTTTTCTGTAACGAGCACGCGACGACCCAACGCCGGAGCGCAGGGCGGGAGGCCGGATCGCCTTCCCTCAACGCGACCCTGCGGAGCCGTGAGCGGGGAGGGAAGGCGATCCGGCCTCCCGCCCTGCGCTCCGCAGCAGCCAGCGCCAAGCGCTAGTAGTTCACCACCTGCTCCTCAAAGTACGCCTTGGGGTGGTTACACACCGGGCACACCTCAGGCGCCTCGGCACCAACGTGCAGGTGCCCGCAGTTCAGGCACTTCCACACCTTCACGCCCTCACGCTCAAACACTTCGCCCGACTCGATGCGCTCGACGAGTTTGTTGTAGCGCTCCTCGTGGGCCTTCTCGACGGCGGCGACGCCACGGAACTTCTCGGCGATCTCGGCAAAGCCCTCCTCCTCGGCGGTCTTGGCGAACTCGTCGTACATCGTGGTCCACTCGTAGTTCTCGCCCGCGGCGGCGTCACGCAGGTTGTCCAGAGTGCCCGGAACGGCGCCGTCGTGCAGATACTTAAACCACAGCTTGGCGTGCTCGGACTCGTTGCCCGCCGTCTCGGCAAAGATATTCGAGATCTGAACGTAGCCGTCCTTTTTGGCCTTGGATGCATAGTAGCGATACTTGGTGTGTGCCTGGGACTCACCGGCAAAAGCAGTCTCGAGGTTCTTCTTGGTCTGAGAGTTCTCAAAATCCATAGGTGTACTTCCCTTCAACACGTGCCGCCCATAGGCTTTGAGCGACCTTGTCTTTAGGATGCCCTCAAGCCGCGAATTTAAACCTTACAATCCCGTTCTTCAGATTTGAGCGGGCTACACACTCAACCAACGATCGCCCTCGGCTCGGCAAAAGCCCTCGCGCTCCAGGTCAGCCAGAATGCCCGCGATCAAGTCGCACTCGACCGGCCCGCGACCGGCTGCCGCTTCCATCTCGTTGACGCCCACCACGGCATCAGCAAGCGTAATCCCCGCCGGCTGCCCATCGCGCGCTGCCAACAACATACGCACGATATGCGCGCGCTTTTGGCGGCGCGAGCCCTCAAACTTGGACTGACGGCTATAGCCCACCGAACGCCTGGACGGATTAGGCAGTGTCTTTTTAAGATACGCGCCGTAATCCAGCAATGCGTAATACCACGCGCGCGGCGTGTCGGCATCGTCTTGAGGCGCGGCAAAGGGCGCGATCTCGTCCGCCGCCGCGCCGGGGGCCGCCGGACAGGCAGCTTGGATCAGCGGCACCAGTTCGCGATCGGGAACGGCCGGCACATCGGGAAAGAAGTGATGCAGAAAGACTGTGCGCACGTTGGTCTCCAGATACACGCCCGGAAGATCAAACGCAAACGACCGGATACCCTGCGCCGTTGCCGGGCCAATACCAGGCAGAGCGACCAAGTCACGCGTCTCACGCGGAAACTCCCCGTCCCAGTCCTCTACAACGCGCTGAGCGGCATTGTGGAGCGCCAGAGCGCGTCGGTTGTAGCCCATCCCCTGCCAAGCGTCCAAAACATCGGAAGGCGCGGCCTGGGCAAGCGCCTGCACAGTCGGAAAACGATCGAGCCACACCGGCATGCGCCCCTCCACGCGCGGCACCTGCGTTTGCTGCAGCATGACCTCAGAAAGCCAAATGATGTACGGATCGCGCGTGCGGCGCCACGGAAGGTCGCGATAACGCAGGACCCCTTCCGAACGAATCATCGAACGAAAGGGGTCCTGAATCATGGCTATGCTCCTTATGCGGCGCTATTCCTCCCGGTAAGCGTACGCGCAGGCAGCGTACTCGGGAAACGCATCGCGATCGGCGAACTTGGGATCGACGGCTGGGAACTGGCGATGGGCGACGATATCGCCGAGCGAAACGGAATCGAGGTAGTCGCGCATCAACGCTTGAGCTCCGGCCCACAGGGGATGATAGCAGCACGTACCCATGCGTGCACAGTCGCCATCGGGTGCGGTGCAATCATTCATAACCATAGGACCCTGAACGGCCTCGACGACCTGGCGGATAGTGACGTCGTCCGGACTGACCTTGAGACGCATGCCACCGCGGGCGCCACGCAGGCTCTCCACAATACCGGCCTGGACCAAACCGTGCTGAATCGAGCGGGCAAACGAATACGGAACATTGACCTCTTCGGCAGCGGTGCGAACAGAAAGCAAACACTCCGGATCCTCAGCAAGCATCGCCAGCATACGAAGGGCGTAATCAGTCTTCCTCGATATGTCCATTTTTCCCCTTTCAAGGAATACGAACAGCTCGAACGAGCTCCGGGGCCGAGCTTGTGTCGAGACGCTAAATGACCGCCAGGACATCCAAATGGTAAATCGGATATCCACTGAGTGCCGCGCTTGGAGCGAAATGCATCAAATGCGGCGCACAGTGCAATTTAGTATAACCTAACCCCCTGTCTCGTAGAACAGGTGTTGCGCAACAAAGCTGTTGTTCAGACAGATATACTTATTAGATTTTACTTGCGTTCCCGAAGGCGCGGGGATTCTGGGCGAAGATGCACCAGGGCGATCGTTCTATCGAAACAAAGTGCATCAAACGCAAAAAGCCACGTCCGAAGACGTGGCTTTAATTGCGTTGGCGGGAAGTACGGGGCTCGAACCCGCGACCTCCGACGTGACAGGCCGGCGCTCTAACCAAACTGAGCTAACTCCCCAGGCAGTCGTTCGCGTTTGTTTCCGCTCGCGTGCGCTGCGGGGATTAGTATACACAGAAGTCTGTCCGGCGCGCAACAACTTTTTTGAAAAATTTTTTGGGGCCATCCGGGAGGGCTTCCGGGGCTGAGGGCGGGGGTTAAGTTTGCTGCTCTACAGTCCTGCGCAAGACGGAAAGCACATTAAGTGCTTTC
>URHU01000055.1:0-11329 GCA_900547715.1 uncultured Collinsella sp.
CATACGAGGTTTCTGCCTGTCTCGTGGGCTCGGAGATGTGTATAAGAGACAGCTTGGTGAGTTCGCGGCAGACGGCAACCTCACGCTGGGGAAAAACCTCTGCCACAGCCTCGAGCGTCGCCACGATGCGATGTGGAGACTCGTAGAAGATGAGCGCGCCGGGCACCACGGCAAGGCGCTGCAAGCGGCGCACGCGGTCGCCGTGCTTTCGGCCCAAAAAGCCCTCGAAGAAAAAATGCTCGCAGGGAATGCCGGACGAAACGAGCGCCGTGACGCAAGCAGAGGGCCCGGGAATAACTTCGACGGGCACATCGGCCTCACGCGCCGCCTCGACCAGCGCCTGGCCGGGATCGGACACGCTCGGCATGCCGGCGTCCGAGGCAAAGGCGAGGGTCTCCCCCGCCAGCAGACGGTCGACCAGGCCGGCGGCGCGGCTGGCGATCACATTCTCGTCGCAGCGGACAAGCGGCTTGGAAATGCCCAGGTGCATCAGCAGCTTTGACGTCACACGCGTGTCTTCGCAGCAGATGGCATCGGCGGCGGCAAAGGCCTCGCCAACGCGCGGGGACAGGTCGCCCAAGTTGCCGATGGGCGTGCCGACCACATAGAGTTTGCCCGTATGGGCGCTGTTTTGCGTCATATCAACCTATTCAATCATGCCACGTTCGAGCGTACCGAGCGCCGCGCGGGCGTCCCATGCTGCAATGCGCTTCTCGGTCTTCCACGTTTGGAAGAACCAACCGGCAGCCGGCGCAAACGAAGCCAGCTGGTTGGCGATGAACACGCGCTCGTAGGCATTGCGGCCCTCGGGCGTAACCGATGAGTTGGCAAAAATCGCCGCACCCGACCATTCACCCACCAAAACGGGGAATCCAGTCGAGATTGCCTCCTTGAGCTCACGCTTGTTGCGCGAAATCGCCGTCGTCAGACCGCGGGGGCTCGTGATGTCGAGCGCATACTCGTCGCGGTAATGGTACAGGTGAAGGTCCATGTAGACGTTCTTGTACTTGGCACCGCGCATAAAGTGCTTCCACTCGCCGGGGTGTCCCGAAGAGGAAAAGACGACGATCTTGTCCTCGGGCATATACGAACGAACGAGCTCGTACGCGTCACGATAGAAGTTGCGCAGGTAGTGCGCCGGAATACCGTCCGTCATGGTAAAAAGGCTCTTGCGTACGCTCATCTGCGGCGTATCCAACAGCTCGATGCCCAGCAGGCTCTCGGCCTCACCATAGCGATCGGCCAGGCGCTCGAGCACATCGAGCGCAACGTGACGGCCGTTGGTGGACGAATGCCACTCGGCAACAGCCTCCGGCGTGGTGGGCGAATCGTTGGAATCGCCCTGACCGCCGGGTACAGTCGCCAGATCGAGCAGTACGCGGATGTTGTACTTGGCGGCCCACTCAATAGCACGGTCGATATAATCGACGACCGAGATGTAGGAAGCGTCGGACTCCTGCGAGCCAAAGGCATACCACGGCACCGGCAGGCGCACGGCGTTGAGACCGATCTGCGCCATACGGCGAAAATCGTCCTCGCTCACAAACGTCTCGTAATGGCGACGCATGCGCTCGTTATAAGCAGCGGTGCCCATGGCCTCCTGCAGCTCGGCTGCATTGGATGCTCCGGTCGCCGCGTATAGCGACGGGGTCACCCAGGGCTCGGGAATAAACCAGCCAGAGAGATTAACGCCGAGAATCCTCTCCATCACGGCCCCCTTCAAATCGCGCAGGTCGAACCTGCATCGTATTGCATAGGAAAAGTATCGTTTTGAGTATACCCGCGCGTGCGGACAGACGACCGAACGGTCTGTAAAGTGGCGCAAAAGCGGGAGGAATATCTGGGCGGGCCCGAGATGGCGCGCCGAGATGTACATATGCGCCGGAAGTAGGCGGCCGGAAAGCGCATCCCGTTTTTCGCAAAAGACTGGGATGCATTTTCCGTTCGAGGCCTCAACCGGAAATGCATCCCGTTCTGAGCGCGGGATCTGGGACGCAGTTTCCGCCAAAGACCGCAAAAGGAAAGCACATCCCATTCCGACGCCGGATTCCGGGTCGCGCTTTCCCAAGCGGTCTCAAAGCGGAAAACGCATCCCACTCTGAAGCCAAATTCCGGGACGCAATTTCCGCAGAGCCCTCGATAAAAGAAAAGGACCCCTTTGCAGAGGTCCTAGTCAATTCAAGGTGGCGGAGAAGGGAATCGCGTCCGCGCGCTGCGCGGACGGACCGCTGCGGCGCTTACGCGCCTTGCGAGCTGCGCTGGTAAACGCTTACGCGTTTACTCAGCTCCACGCCCTCACGGGGTTCGATTCCATGTGGGGGGCTGTATAAAAGAAAAGGACCCCTTTGCAGAGGTCCTAGTCAATTCAAGGTGGCGGGGAAGGGAATCGAACCCCTGACACGAGGATTTTCAGTCCTCTGCTCTACCAACTGAGCTACCCAGCCATTTGAGGTGTGCCTTGTTTCAAGGCTTGATTAGTATAACCAAGGACGCGTTCCGGTCAACCGAGAATTTTAAAAAAGTTTTTGAGCACAGCCTCGGTTCTATAAATCGGCACGTCAGAGGCATCAGCCGGCAGCAAGAAGTTTTTCACTCAGAGCCGCACGGGCAAACTCACTTGGCGTCATCCCCTCGGCAGCCGCCCGTCGACGAATGGCCTCCTTCATTCCCAGAGGAATCTTGACCGACAGCGTTGCCGTCCCCTCACCTGAGAGCGGGGGCCGTCCATGCACGATCCCACCAACGGTGTGTTCGCCATCCGGAAACTCTCCGCGCTCGTACGACTCGCACCACGCGTCAATCATTTCATCCGTTACAACCTGACCATTAGCGGCCGTATACGTCTTGCCCATCATCGACCCCTTTGCCGAGCCTGTTCAATCTCCTGCCAAAATTTCTTCTGGACTGGAGACAAGGCATGAATGATAAGCCACCCACGGACAAGCTCGACCGCGACAAGCTCTACGCTTCGTCCGTCTGGGAGCCATCCAATCGCAAGCCATCTCGGCGGCTCGTCCTTCGACTCGCGACGAATGCACTCAGTAACCGCAAGCCAAGCGCTAAGCACCTGCTTTTCCGTCAGGTGCTTTTTAGCGTTGGGATGGATCTCAACATCCATGCATCTTCTCCTCCATCTTACCCAATTTCGTATGACGAAAGTCTGCTGTCGCCAATCTCTTACGCCGGCACTTGTTGGAGGGCGGGAGGTGTAGCGAGGATTGAAGGGCGTTCCAATACCGCCCAGGCGCCGGGGCAGGAGCACATACACCAGGGACATACGTTTTCGTAGCGCGCGAGGATATTGCCGCGTGCATCGATGAAGGCGATGTCGATGGGATAGGCCATAAAACACGTATGGACCGAAGAGCAGCGTGGAAACGCCATGACGAGCGGCAGGCCGCTGGCGGCAACCGGACGCCGTCCCAGCATGCCGCGCAGGCGCACGACAAACGACTCCGCCACCACAAACTCGGCCGGCGTCCAACCCAGCCTATTGAGTGCCCGCGCGTAGGCGATGTAGGACGAGACCGCGGTCACATGACCACCCCCGGACGCCATGGATCGACCGTCACCGCACGCTCGTGCGACAACGTTGTCGGCGCCCCCAGCGGAACGCCAGCGATGCTGAGAGAAGTCGGCCACGGCTCATAGTGCATGGTGCAGGTGTAGGTCCTAAACGTACCGGATAGGGAGAGCAGGCCACCATCCGATGCCTTCGCGCCTTGCTCGCTCGACACTTCGATCTGTAAGTCATAGCCTTCCATGGCATTCAGAATTTGAGTCTGAACCGTCGCCGAGGCATCGGCAGAGCTTTCGTCGCCCTCCCCCTCCGACGCCACGGCATGCGCTAGCACGATGTCGGGCACCACGCGGTCGAAGCGCGCGACAGCGCTGGCAAAGATCATGACGTTGTACACGATGAGTGCCAGCACCAGCAAAACGGGCGTAACCACTGCCATCTCCACCGTCGCTTGGGCGCGCTCCTCGCGCAGACGCATGCGGATACTCATTACGACCCACCGCCCAGAGCGCCAACCAGCGTGGCGACATCGACGGTGAACGGGATGGAGCCGCCGCCGGGCAGAGGAATCTCCGCAAGTGTGAACACCGTACCGCTAATGGTGCGTTCGACTTGATATTCCAACGCCTCGCAAAGCGCCTTGGGATCGGTCACGCCCAACGGAATACTTCGCAGTTTGTCTTGCGCTTGAGAAAGACCCGCAATGTCAGACCCCGGGCTCTTAATGACATTGGCGGAATCGGTCAGCACCGGCTTTCGCAGGCGCAAGTCGCACGGTTCCAAACCCAGCGCCGCCACGGACGCCGAAACGGTATCGCCGAGCCACGATGCAATGGAGCCCAACGCACCGCTGCCCCCTCCTAGGTCTTTAATCATCTCGTCCATAAGCTCGTCGGCCGAACCTTGGATATCACCGTATCCCACGAGCAGCCGTCCCCAAACATCCATGACGCCGTCGAGCACGCCGGCAACGCCGCCCGAGCGTTCCTTCAATGTCGAAAAAAATCGCGAAAGCACGTTGTTTTGCGCCGTCGCCTCATCGGGCGCCAGCACCGCGGCAGAGATAGCACCGCGATCGCCAAGCCTGACTGCCGTGTTAAACGAGGAGTTAAGTTGATCGGGACTGGTAATGTCACCCGAAACTGCAAATGCGACCACGCCGTTGCGTCCAGGTGGGGCGATACGCGGGCGCTCGCCCGAAAGCGCTTTAATGGCCTGGCCAAACGCATTGCCCGCACGGTCGGCCTCGTCTTCGGTCTGACGCTCGAGCTCGAACTCCTTGTTGCGGCATTCGACGTAGTCTTCCAGGGCCTCTTTGAACTTATCGAAGTGGTACTCGAAGCCCCTTTCGACAGAAGTCGTTGCAATCGCAACGTACCCTAAAGACGACACACCGAAATGGCATTCGCTACACGTTTCGTGACTGTCAAAATCTGCGACGGATGCCAGCCCACCTGGCTTTCCTTTTTTGTAATTTGGACAGTCAGTCCCATAATGCAAATAGGTAACTTTATCTACTTCACTCGTGGGCCAACACGCATCGGTATAGAGTTCAGTCGCCCGCGCCTCATCTGGATTTCGCGGAAGGAAAGGGATGTGAGCGGAAACTTTGCCGTCCTTTTCAGTTATATATGCCCGCTCGACTTCTTCGCTCGCATAAGCGAAGAACACCTTTCGTGCAGCAGAATCTGCCTGTTTTTCCGGACCCTCGCCAAGCGGTTTCTCATTTGCCAGGCGCTGGCGATAGTAGGCCTTCGCGCGATCGAGCGCCACTTGCGGTTCCCACGTAACGCTCGAAGCGTAATGCGGATTTTGAGCACCAGAGAGATCCGTCAGGCTTTTCGCACGCTCCCACATGCAAGAACAGCTGCTAACCGAGCCCTTGTCAGACCCACCACAATCCGCCAGCCAAGCGCGCTCTTTAGCCTTCGCCGTGTCCTCAGAAGCCTTCCGCAGCTCCTCGGCTGCACGCTCTAAATCATCTGATGTGTCTTTAATGGCATCGGTCGAGATTTCTGACCCTTTGAGCGCAGCGAAGTCCGACTCGGATGTCCTGGGCACGGCAAGCGCCGTACCGGTATAGGCCACACTATCGGTATCCTGCGCCGACACCGCCTGCGTGGCACGCGCGGCAATCAGATACGGCAGAGCCGTCTCGATTTTCTGCAAGCCTTCCGATGCGCTTTTGGCAAACTTGTTGCGCGTTTTAATGATCTCAATCCCGGTGTCGACCATATTGCCGGCAACTGGTTCGGCACCTGGGATGAGAATGGCAACCAGGCCCGTCCCGATCGTGGCAAACCCCGCTAGCCCCAGACTCAAGATGCTCGCATCAACCACCGTGGCAGCCGTGTGATAGGACGACACCACGTTGGCACCCGCCAACGCGCCGCTATCGGCCGCCACCTGGGTATCCCCGGCACGCGACATGCTCCATATCGCCGCGGTCGACGAAAACAACAACGTGAGCACCACTAGGATGACCACGGCAGAAGAAAGCGTGGTGTAGGCACCGTCTTCGATAAACAGGTCGATACCGGCGCGGCCCATAAAGCCGCCTCGCTTGCGATGGCAGCTCGGACGGCGCGTCAAAACGCATCTAGACCAGAAACGCTTAATCCCATGCAGCAATCCACGAATCATAATCTCCCTCCAGCCATTCGGGACGCGATTGATACGAGACATCGACCTTGAGCTCAACGTAGCCGCCCTCGGCGGTACCACCCATAGCCTGCGCAAACGCACCGATCACAGGCAACGGCTTGACCTCGCCGGAAACGGACACGGACGAGACACCACCCGCACCGGCCCGGCCAAGCTCGATATCCCACGACAACGGCCCGCCGGCATGAAAGATCGAAACGTTGGGCACTGCGGCAAGCCGGCGGCGGGTGAACTCCTTAAGATCGTCGTCCTCCGCCGTCGTCGTGGTCATGAGCCGCGCGGTCTCGGCGGCGGCAGACTCCATGACCGCGCGCGTATAGAGCAGGCACACCGGTTGCAGTGCGAGAAGGATGAGCGTCAGAAACGTCGGCAGCAAAAAAGCGGCCTCGACCGTAGACTGCGCCCGGTCCTCGCGCGCGACATCAATACAACGCGATGTCCTTAGCGCCCGCAGCGGCGTCGATAACCGACGTCGAGGCAACGCCATGGGATGCCGCCCGCTCAACCAGCGCCGCCAAGCGCCCGTCGGTGCCAGCACGCCAAAGCCCCGCAATCGCCAGCACGATCGATAGCAGTGCCACTGTGACGATGGCGTATTCCACAGTCGCTTGGGCAGCCTCTTCACGCAGAACGCCATGCATTTCACGATCCCTCCTTTGAGCTTATTGTTTGCGGGACCAGGCGCACGGCGCGCAAACGACACGAGGCATCGCCAGCATCCGCGGCAATTGTCACCATATCGACCCAGCCGCGTCCGTCGCGCACGATGGCGCCCCACACGTTTCCCTTGATGTCGAGATAGCCGCTCAGAGCAAGTTGCGCCGTGGGTACCTCGCGATAGGCACGCAACATATCCGCCGCCGCTTCGGTCATCGGTCGGTCCTCGGACCATGCAAGCCGGACCGCAATCGCGTTGTCCTCAGGCGAATCCGTCGCAGTGCCAGACCGCTTGTCGAGCATCCGCAGAAAGGTTTGCGCCGTGACAGCGACATCCGAATCGTCCGCATCTCGCATCTCATCTTTTTGAGACGCCACCGCCGAATCTGAGCCCGAATCGAAGGCGGCCCCAGGACGCTGCAGCCGCGCGGCGTTTAGCCCCCAAACCGCCACTGCCACCGCCACAGCCACACAGGCAAACACCAGCAGTGCGCCGGCAGGCCGCCTACCCTCTACAGGCTGTTGATGCCCTCGCTGATAGCGTTCCATAGATCTTGGACCTTGCCCTTAAATGCGACAATGGCAATGATGGCGATCACCACGAGCACGCCGACCAAGATGGCGTATTCGGTGGTGCCCTGCGCACTCTCCTCCTGCAGTAGCTCCCCGGCATGCTGGCGAGCGCGAATTGACTGGCAAACAGCCCAGCTCCAGACCTTGCCAGCAACGTCAGTCATCGTGTTCATGTATTCCTCCCTACATCATCCCGCCTGCTCCCAACAGCGGGCCCAATATGGACAGAAGCAACGCCGGCAAGATGAGTGTGCCGGTGGGAATCAGCAGCTTGACGGGCGCACGCTCGATCTCGCGCTCGACCGCGGCGCGATGAGCCGCACGGATCTCGCGACTTTGAGCGGCCAGCGTCTCGGAAAGTGGGGCACCCAGAGCGAGCGCCTGCCCCACCGTGATGGCAAAGGTCTCGAGCGCTCGCACGTCCAGGTCGCGTGCGGCGGCCAACAACTCGTCCTCACGCGTGCCCACGCCCACCTGCCACGCTATGCAGGCCCGCTCAAGTCGAAGAGCCAGCACTGACCGGCGGTTGGCGCAGAAAATCTCAAGCGCCGCATCAAACGAAAGACCGGCCGAAAGACCCAAGCGCACAACATCGATCATCTCGGACACTTCGCCGAGCGATACTCGCGCCGGGCCGCCCGCTCCAACCGCGCCCTTCATTCGCGCGGCCAGAGCATCGACCACCGAGCGACCCGCGGCAGCGACCAGCACCGCCTCGCGCTTGCAGGCCTCTGCGATCTTGCGTGCATCTGCCCGATCCAAACCCGTCGCGACAAATACACTCAGAGCGCACAGGCAAGCCGCAACTGCAACCGGGGCGCTCATAGCTTCACCAGCATAATGCGCCGGATAACCACCAGGGCAACGGCGTTGAGGGCAAGACCCAGCACCACAGTGCCCGCGCCGGCAGGCGTCGCAAGACCGCGACGAAAATCTGCCGAAAGCAGCGCCAACACCGCGCACATGCCCGTCGGCATCGCCGCGACCATATGCGCAGACATGCGAGCCTGCGACGTCTTAACATCCAGGCGGCGCTTGAGCTCAATGCGCTCCCCCACCATGCTCGACGCCTCGGACAGTAAGTCGGCAAGCGGAGCACCGGTGCGCTGAGACACCTTAAGCGCCAAGGTCACAAGCGAAAGGCCAGGGGCGTCGATGCGCACGAGCAAGTCATCGAGCGCGTCGGTCGCCGAGATGCCGCAATCGATTGCCGCCGCCACCCGCAAAAACTCGGTATGCACCGGTTCTTGCGCATGAGCGCCCACAAAGCGCATGCCCTGGGCCAGTGAATGTCCCGAGGCAAGCGACATGGAAAGTGCGGTAAACGCCTCGGGCATGGCCTCTTCTGCATCGTGTTGCTCGCGCCGGCTCTCAAAGCCATCCCGAGCGGCGCCAACGGCAATCGGAGCAACAAGTCCCAAGGCAAATCCGAGGGGCGATAGCGACACTATCGTTAGCAAAACGCAGCAGACACCGCTCGATAGCAGCAGAAACGCCAAACGCCCCGAAGCATCCTCGATCACGAGGCCAAGGCGACGCGCCGGAGCCAGCGATGCCCACGAACGGGCAATCTTTTTCAGCAGATCGTTTTCCACCAGCTCACGCGGCAGCTTCTCTGCCACCGTCTCGAACGCCTGACGCGCCAGCTCCGCCGGCGGTATCTGCGGCACACGAGGTTCCGCCCCGCACGCCGTCGCGACAGAAAACCCTGCTAAACCCCCTACGACGAGGGGCACAGCGACCTCCATTCGTCCACCTCCTCTTGTGTGAGCGTCCCCGACCGCAGGCCTTCTGCGATAAACGGCGGCTCGCGGTCAAGCGTCCAGGTGCGCTCGGCGGCATCGAAAGTCACATAGCGCTCGAGCTCTACGCCGCCCGACACGGCGCGACGCACCCCCGAATACGAGGAGACGAAGCGCCTGCCATCGGCGTGGCGCTCGGACATCACGATGCCGTCGAGCGCCATGGCAATCTGCTCCTCGATGAGCCCGCTCGGCAGATCGATGCCATAACGCGCAAGCAACGTCAGACGCACCACGGTCTCCTGTTCTGAACCCGCATGAAGCGTGGTGAGCGACCCGTCGTGGCCCGTGTTCATGGCCTGCAACATGTCGCAGCACTCGGCACCGCGCACCTCGCCCACCACGATGCGGTCGGGGCGCATGCGCAGGGCATTGGTCACCAGGTCGCGGATCGTCACCGCTCCCTCGCCCTCAATTGAAGCCTCGCGCGCCTCTAGACGCACCACGTGCGGATGATGCGCAAACTTGAGTTCGGCAGAGTCCTCGATCGTCACGATGCGCTCGCCGGTGGAAATCTCGCATGACAACGCGTTGAGCAGGGTGGTCTTACCAGATCCCGTGCCTCCCGCAACCGCCAGGTCCTGTCGCAGCGACACCGCGCACGACAGCAGCTGCGCATACCAAAGCGGCAGCGACCCCAGCCCCACAAGCTCGTCCAGCGAGCAGATGCGGTCCGAGAACTTTCGGATGGTGAGAATCGGTCCGTCAATCGCCACAGGCGGAATCACCGCGTTGACGCGATAGCCCGTTTTGAGGCGGGCGTTGACGATGGGGCTGCGCTCGTCGATACGGCGGCCAAGTGGCGAGATGATGCGGTCGATAAGCACACGGATCTGCTCATCATCCTCAAACGCATGCTCGATGGGGTACAAGACGCCGCCGCGTTCAAAGAAAGCCGAGCGGCAGCCGTTAATCATGATCTCGGTAACGGTGTCGTCCTCGATGAGCGGCTGCAACGGCCCCAAGCCCACCACGTCATCCAAAATCTCGTCGATGATGGTCTCGCGCTCGGGCGTCGCGAGATCGGTCGGCTCCTCAACATTGAGCGCCGCCTCCACCGCAGGACGCAATTCCGAGCGGGCAAGTGCCGGGTCGACATAGGCGCTGATACGCGCCACTTCGTCGTAACCCATGCGGTCCATCACGGCGCGCTTGGTGCGTCGTTTCACCGCGCGGCGACGCCCCGCATCTACAGGCGCTGCCGCCGCTGCAGCGCCGGCAGCCTTAATCCTCGTTTGCAGGCTCATCGCTGATCACCCTCGCGCGACCAGGGAAGGCGGATACGCGGGCGTTCGGTACGCGTCGCACGGTCGGCGACCATATCGCTCCAAGGGCCGACGGCGCACCCCAGTTCCACGAGCATCTCGCGCGTGGCCTCGCGCACGCTGGTCGCGAAAGCGCTCGTCTGACCCACTGCCTCGTCAGCGCGCCCAAACGCCATGAGCGCGGCGAGATCCTGCCCGCCATCGGCGATACGAATCTTGGAGCTCAACGCACAGGCAATCTCAAAGCGCATGGCGACGTCCTCGTCTGCCCCGCGCGCACCGAACCGGTTGAACACGGCGCTCATGCGCGTGCGCGGCACACCTACTCGACTTGCCAGTTCAATGACGCGCGACGCCGATGTCGCGGACGACACCGCAGCATCGCCAACGACCAGGCAACGGTCGCTCGCCGCCACCGCAGCCGCCACGGCGTCGCCCCAAAAGACCGAGGTATCGATAAAGACCACGTCGGATTCGCGACGCAGGACATCAAGCAGTAGCTCCACCGGACGTGCCATGAGCTCGGCTTGCTCGGGCGCCGCGACGGGACCCCAGAGCGTAACGCCCGGGGCGACGCGCATCGATGCGGCTACGATATCCGGCTCGGTGAGCGTGCCCGCCGCCGACGGCTCGATAAGTGCCGCCATATCGCGCGGAGCATCGACACCTAACAAGTCGTAAAGGTTTCCAAACATCAGGTCCAGGTCGAGCACGGCGGCACGCAAGCCCAACAGCGACGATGCGTGTGCCATGGTGGCAACGATCGTCGACTTGCCGCAACCGCCCGAACCCGAAATGGCGCAGATGACCGGAGCTCGATGCTGCGGAGCGGCAGCGTCTGCCGGCGG
>URHU01000056.1:0-11232 GCA_900547715.1 uncultured Collinsella sp.
AGTAGCCACAGGGCAGCTCGGCCGTCGTGCCCGCGTTAAGGGCCACGGACACGGCGCCAGAGCTCTGGAGGGAACGAGCGAGCTGTGCGCTCAGCGCGCTCGTAAGGTGGGAATCGGTGTTGAGCCACTCGGCAGCTTCCTGCGCGGTGGTCTGGGAATTGGGCATGCCGGCGCTGTGCAGCACGGGCAGCGCGGCGTCGCGCACGGCGTCGCTTGCCCAGGCGAGGTCGGTGGCGATCTTGGCGTCGCCGTCGCCGTCGACGACGTTGGCGCTAAAGATCTGGTAGGCGTCGTAGCTGCGCGCTACGTTGCCGCTCACCGTGATGGAACCGGTCGAGGTCGGCGCGGCCTGCGCGGAAGCGGGGAACACAACCGCGCAGGTGCCGATCAGGAGGGCAAGCAGCGCAAACAGGATCGGGAAGGAGCAAACTTTCTTATTCACGACGCTCGCCTCCCTTCGCATTCGCCTTGCGACGAATGTGCATCCAGGCTGCAGCAGCGCAAAGCACCGCCGCGCCGGCAAGGTACGTCAGAGTGACGCCCGACATACCAGAAAGGGGCAAAGAGGTGGAGTAGGTGTTGGTGAAGGTAGAGGCGGGAATGGCGTCGGGCGCGGCGGCGGAGGGTTCAACCACGACGCCCTGCCCGTTCTCGCCAAGGGTGTTGCCCATGTCGTCCTTCATCTGCGTAACGGTGGTAGAGGTGGTAAGACCGGTGTACTTGCCAGTGGTCTCATTCTTGACGGCCTTCACCGTGACGGCAACCTGGTACTCGGCCTTGGAGTAGCGGAGCTTATCGATGGCACCGGTGATAGGCGCGACCTCCTTCACCGTGTAGGTGTAGGTCCTGGCGTAGTCACCCGCCGTACCGGGGGTATCGGACAGGTGCGACTTGTTGAACGTCATGGCGCCAAAGGTCGCCGTGATGTTGTTGGGCTTGGCGGCGTCGGTCTCCCCTGCTGCGGGTGCAATGGAGAGGTCTGCCGGGTTAGGAATGGGCACGTTGGTTGCGTAATCCCCCGTAGCCTCGATGTTGAAGTCGAACGCAACGTATTTCCCGCTGGAATCCTTCGGCCAGTCCGTATTACGGACGGACTTAGTCACCGGGATTTCCACGGACGTGGTGGTGAGAGAATCGGAGATGTACGTAGTGCCCTCAACAATGCTCGGTTTCTTTCCCTCGGTCCACGCAATGGAACCGTCCGCCTTGGACACCGTGAACTCGTAGGTTGTCTGGTTCAGCTCGTAGCCAAACGGCGCCTGGGTCTCCGTGAGCGTGTACGTGCCCGGCAGCAGACCCTCGAGCTTGAACTTGCCATCGGCGGGATCAGAATCTGCCCACTTGTTGCTGACAGCTTCCGCATTCGTATCGTTATCAATCACAGTCAGGGATGCAGCGTCCGGAATTTCGGCACCATCGGCATCCTTTACCTTGGTAAGCGCCCACTCGGAACCAGCCAAAGGAGTGTGTCCCGTGTCGCTCTCCTCAACCTTGGTCCAAGACACCGTACCGGTGATCTTGGTGTTGGAGATGGCGCCCGTGGTGTTGGAATCATCGAATGAAACGAGCTTATTTCCGTTCACCGTGTCCACATGACCCTGAACATAGTTCACCTGCTCGCCGGTGTTGTTCATGGTTGCGTAGTAGATGGTGTCCGACTTCTGATAACCAGCCGGCGCCTTGACCTCGCGAATGTAGTACGTGAAGTAGTCTTTATCGTTGGGATCGCCAATTTTGGCCTTCTGATTCAAATAGTTGAACTGAAGCTCGCCATCATCCGAAGAGTAATCATTGGCACCGCCATCCGTTACCGTAACGATGGGATACGTTTCATTCTTGGCATCATCGACAGTGCCGTATATCGTCCACGAGGAACCAGAAAGCGGCGTCATGCCGTCCGCAGCGTCGACCTTGCTCCACGCAATGGCAGAGCCGTCCGGTGTATACGACCCAGACCACGGGAAGTTGTGACGCTCCTGATCCATATCGATGACGGAAGCCGAGTTACCCTCGAGATTTGTGAAGTTGTACGCGATCTTAGGGTTGTTCATCATGAAATCTTCGCCCACGTACACACGACCGTTGGTGGTCACATGGTCGTCGAAGCTTCCGTTGGGAACGAGAATCGATCCGAGCATAGCAGCGGCGGGGTCATCGTCGGTCCACTTGCCGTCCCCGCCGCCATTGCCCCAGTCGCTTCTATCCTCGCCCGCAATGCCACCACGGATGGTGAGGCTCGTGGTATCGACAAAATTCCACATGATGGACTGGGAGGCCAGCGAGTATTTCGCGCGAAGGTCTTTATCGGCGTTACTCTCATAACCGCGAGATATTTCTGTATCGCCCCACCAGAAGCGCCAGCCATTGTGGAACTCGACAGGACCAGCACCTGTAACGTTCACGACAATGGATGCGCCTTCGGGGACATTGGTGAACTTAAAGTCGACGCCGCGGTAGTAGACGCCATCCTTCAAGTTGGAGAGCTCGGAACCGGCAATGGTGAAGACCTGTTGCATAGAAGTTCCATCGCCGGTAAAGGTGATAAGTCGCTCGGTGTTGCAAATCTTATAGTTCGGGATTCTGGTATCAAGCGCACCGGAAACAGGCTTCTCACTACCATCGAAAGTGAGTGTATAGCTTGTTCCCTTGTTATCGTACTTGTTGATTGCGTAGCTGTTGTCGCTAATTGCGGAACCATCCGTAACTGTGCCGGTATTTGCAAACGAGGCGAGCTGTTTCGATAGCTTCGAGAGGTATCCATCTGCACCGTTGTAGCTCGAATAATCGTTACCGTTAACATTAGTCAAATCAACATTTTGATTGAACAGGTCGCTCTTCAGAGCATCCGAGCCCTCGAACCAATTACCTTGCTTTTTCACGACAGACTGGCGCCCGTTGTTAGCATTCGAATCCCAATAGGAATAGGTAATGGGACCGGCGATCTGCGCGGTATAGTCATAGCCAGGGTGGGAGTCAGTCTTTATCGCCTTGCCGACCCAAGCACCCTTGGTCCAAGCACCAACCGTCGCAGTATCTGAGGTCGTTCCCTGACCGGTATTCATGTTCTCAATCAAGCTGTTTATGCCGGCGACCGCAAGCACCGTGCTTCCCTCCCTGGGACGAAACTGCGATCCAAAACCAACGGTGCCGAAACGGAAGCCCTGGCCGCCCCAACTCTCCTTGATAGGATTCATGGCCAGTTTGCCGTGGACCACGGTAAGGCCCTCCGCCTCAGCGGCATATGAGCCGGTGGGGGCGCTATTCGCATCAAGAGTGCTAGTTTTGTTCGGCTTACCACCGATGTACATGTCGCGGCCGACGTAGGTGGCCACGCCGGGATCGGGGGTGGAGATATCGATATTCGTACCGATACCGATAGACGTGGGCTTGTAGATGCCCTTGTTCACAGTAGTAGCCGCGTTCGCAGAGGTGGCGGCGCTATTCTGGTTTTCGGCATCCTCGCTGGTGTTATCTACAGCAGCGGACTCACTTGAGGAACTCCCCGTTACAGCTTCCTCGGTAGAAACTGTCTGGGTGTCGTTGGCAATGGCCTGCGAGATTGGAGGCATGACGAGCGACAGTACCAGGCTCAACACGGAGGCTCCGCACAAAACGCCTGCCAGTACACGGCGCGTCGCTTTTTTACTCTGCTTAGTTTTTTCTGAATTCGCTTTCATCGATGTCTCCTCCCCAAGAGACCGCGATCTTGCTCTTTCACTATCAAACGTATCTGCGCAACCTGTAATTGCGCACGCTTGTAGTACATATTGTAACGATTGTTTGAACATCTAAGCAAAAATACCGATAGTTTTGTAGCGAATTCTCAATTCTCTTGACATTTGCTCTGATTAACCTTCGTTTATTCGCTATGAAATATCTATTTCTACTGGTAATTAAGCCAGTTATCAGTTTTTTAATAGCATTTTATTTATTTGCACAACATTTTGCTCAAGAGCAGACATCCCGTGAACGGTCGAAAATCGACCGTGAACGGTAGGTCATTAACCGGGAGGAATAGACTACCAAATTGATGGGAATATCTTTAACCCATCGGTGGTTAGAAGCATGATGTTCAGACAACCAAATTTGAATTTGCGCGCAGTTTTTAGGCATCAATTCGCCCAAATCGCCTGAGGCTACCGCAAAGGGGCCTGCTCCCTTTTGTGGTGGTTCTCCCCCTGCGCTACAGCAGATGTTCCTCGATAAAGATCGCGATGCCGTCTTCGTCGTTGCTGGCGGTTACAAAGTCGGCGGCGGAGCGGGTTGCATCGCTGCCATTTGCCATGGCCACACCCACGCCGGCGTCGGTCACCATGCAGGTGTCGTTATCGGCATCGCCAAACACGCAGATGTTCTGGAGCTCCATGTCGTTGAGCTCCGCCACGCGCACAAGGCCGCGCGTCTTGGACACGCGCGGATCCATGAACTCGTAGAGCCGCTGCGTGGTCTGCAGGGCCGCTGCCTTAACAGTGTCATCGGCAAACGTCGACGCCCGCTCGATGACCTGCGGCATCACCTCGGGCGCCATGGTAAACATCACCTTGGGCTGCGGCTCGCGCAAAAACTCGGCAAAATCGACCACCTGGTAGGGCACGCCGTCGACGCGCGACAGGTGCTCGACGCACGCGTTGCTCTCGGGCACGTAGAACACGCCGTCTCGGGGGCAGACGGGCGTTGCCGGAAGGTCCGCCATGTGCTTGCAGATGCGCGCGATGGTCTCGCCCGGCAGCGGATAGCTCAGCTCGTTGATGTCGTGCGCGCGGTCGATGACCTCGGCGCCACCGCAGCCCACCATCACGTCTACCAGGCCTTCGATGCCCCAGAGCTCGTACATGGCCTCGGTCGCGTGGGCGTCGCGCCCGGTGCACAGGCCAAAGAGCACGCCGCGCTCGCGCAGGGCGCGGATCGCCGCCACGGTGCGCGGGGACACCGTGTGCTGGCTCGTGAGCAGCGTGCCGTCGATATCGCAGAACACGGCTTTGATGTGGCTGAAGGTGGTGTCCATGGGGGGGGCCTTTCTGGGTTGTGCGGCGATGTGGGGTGTATTCGTGAACGGCGTACATGGTATACCAAGGCACAGGCCGTTGGGGCCCGATCGCCACAAAGGTGCCTGCCCCCTTGTGGTGGCCGAACCCGAAGGGTGGCCGGACCCGGGGCGCAAAGCATCACAACATTCGACGTTTTTCGGCAAAATCGCGATTTTCATCGAATGTTGTGATGGTTTTTACTGCTTTGCGGCACGATCCAAGTGCCGGCGGCCAAACAGCAGCAGCGCCGCGGGAACTGCCGTCACGACCATGCCCGCCCCGATGAGCGTCTGCTGCACGCCAAATGTCGCCGCCAGCCATGGGGCAATTGCCAGCGGGGCCACGCCGGCGAACATGTTGCCAAAGCCCATGACCGAGTTGACGCGACCGAGCTGCTCGAGCGGAGCCGTCGTTTGCACGATCGTGTTGTGGAGCGGGTTGACGACGCCCCAGGCCACGCCTAGGGCAATCTGGCCGACAAGAGCTACGCCTACGTACGGCGTTCCCACGTAGAGCAGGCTTCCCAGGCCCACGGACATGAGCGCCACGAGCAGCGTTTTGAGGTTGACCAGGTGCGGCGGCAAGCGGAGCGCGAAGACGGCGCCCAGCACCGCGCCCACACCGCTGGCCGACGAGAGCCAGCCCATCCATTCGACACCGACGTGCAGGACATCGCGGTAGAAGAACGACTCCAGCGGGTCGAAGGCACCGTAGCCAAAGTTTGAAAGGAAAATAATGCAGAACAGCAGGGCAAGGACGCTGTTGGTAAAGACTGTCTTGATGCTGGTCGCGAAGGTTGCGCGGGCGGACGTGCTGGAGTTGGAGCTTTGTCCCGCACGCTCCCCTTCCTCTGCCGAATCGGCATCCGCATCCCCGGCGACATGGCTGGTCTGCGGCCTAAAGTCCCAACCGGCGACGAGCGCCAGCACGGTAAAGAGCATCATGAGCACAAACACCGCGCGTGACGATGTAGCCGCCGCGACAAAGCCGCCCAGCGTGGGGCCAACGATGATACTCACGTTTGAAAACATGGCGATGGCAGAGTTGATGTCTTTGAGCTCGACAGGATCGTCAGTGAGGTAAGCCGGATAGGATGTGGCGATGGGCTGGGCAAACCCCATCACAAAGCCCAAGAGCGCCGCGCCGAGCAGGACGATGCCGGTCGCGCTGCCAAAGGCGATAATCGCCGCGCCGGTTGTCAGCGTGCCGACGATGCTCGCCCGGAAATGCCGACACGGACCCCAGGCGTCGAGCGCCGCGCCACCCGCAAAGGATCCCAGGATTACAAAGACGTTCATAAAGAGGACTGCCAGCGACGTCGCGACGACCGAGGCATCGTCCGCATAGGTGAGCGTTCCGATGACGCCGATAAAGTAGCTGGTCTGAAAACCGGTGTAGATGAGAAAGCGCATCGCCACCAGGCGCTTAGCCTGCGCGGACAGCGAAGGTTGAGGTTTTGAGAGAAGAGGGATGAGCATGGAGACTCCTTGTTTCATACGAATGCGGACGGCGGGCATTCGGCACCGTCTGTCAAATCAATCTATCCGCATGAAACATTAAGGACGCATCAAGCCCCTTCTCTCCGTTTTTCGCCCGTCATGAACTACTTGGTAGATTGTAAGGCATGTCCCACACATCTACTAAAGCAAAAACCACCACAAAGGTGCCTGGCCCCTTTGTGGTGGAAATGACGTTTGCCCAGATAAAACCTGCCGAAATAAACCTGTCCCTTTTTGGCAGGTTTTAGGCCAGATGGTCCTGAATCAGATCGCAGATGGCTCGGGCATCGTTGATGTTGATGGCTCGGGTCGCAAAGCCGGCGTCGAAGGCCTGACGCGCCAGGGCCTCGTTGCAGGCAAGGGCCAGCGTGTGACCGTCGACCAGGTCGAGCGAGCTCTTACCGCGCAGACGGTCGACACCGGAACGCGCAACGACGATGTTGTCGAAGCCCTCGGTCTTGTAGCCCTCGATGATCACCACGTCGACATCGTTGTAGCGCGACAGCAGCTCGCACGCGGGCATCTCGTCCTCCTCGCGCGTGTCGGCGTACTCCGCCCAGCGCGTAGCGCAGATGAGGCCCACGTGCTTGGATCCGGCCTGGTGATGGCGCCAGGTGTCCTTAGCGGGCACGTCGATATCAAAGCCGTGGTGCCCATGATGCTTGAGCGAACCCACGCGCAGGCCGCGGCGGGTGAGCTCGGCGATAACCTTCTCGACGAGCGTGGTCTTGCCCGAGTTTTGGTAGCCGATAAACGCGATCGCGGGGACGGCCGGAGCTGGAACTGTGGGCGCGACGGCGACGGGTGCGCTTGCGGGCGCGGCACCGTCAGCGGCCACGGCCTCAACGGCAGCGGCCTGACGCTCTGCACGATCCCACACGCCCGAGCGGCCGCCCTCCTTGTGCAGCAGGCGCACGTCGACGATCTCCATGCCACGATCGACGGCCTTGCACATGTCATAGATGGTCAGGCACGCGGCACTCGCGCCGGTCAACGCCTCCATCTCAATGCCGGTCTTGCCCGTCACGCCCGCCGTGACCAGCACGTGAAAGCCAACCTGCCCGTCCGCGCGCGCCGGCGCCCAGCCCTCGGGCATGTCATCGACAAGCATCCCCGCCGGAGCGATGGGCGTAATGTCGCACTTGCTCTTGGTAATGAGCAACGGATGGCACATGGGGATGATGTCGCTCGTGCGCTTGATGGCCATGATGCCCGCCACACGCGCGCAGGCAAGCACATCGCCCTTTTTTGCGCGGTCCTGCAGCACCATGGCCTGCGTCTCGGGGTGCATGAGGATGGTGCCCTCGGCGATGGCAATGCGATGGGTCTCGGCCTTGTCGGACACGTCGACCATGCGCACCTCGCCCTTGGCGTCCACGTGCGTCAGCTCGTCGCGACGAGCGTCGCGGGCGGACTCGGTGGCAGTGCTGACAGACGGCTGCGCGGACGCGTCGGCGTTGCCAGCATTCGCCGCAGCCGTGACTTTGTGGGCAGACATCGCGGCCCTGCGAGCGGCCTTGGTGGCATCGGCGTACCTGCTCTTGGCCATATGATCATCCTCCGATTTGGGACATAAATCGTTGCGTGCCCTCAATTATCGCGTGTTCCTGCGGTTTGTGGGCCACGGCATCGCGCCAAATCGAAAGTACCTGCATATCATCACCACGGCGCAGCGCCTCACGCACCGAATACTCGGCATCGCTGAACAGGCATGGACGCACGTTGCCATCGGCCGTCAGGCGCAGACGGTTGCAGTTCGCGCAAAAATGATTGGACATGGCGCTAATGAAGCCGACCGTTCCCGCCGCGCCCGGAAAGTGCCAATAGCGCGCAGGGCCCGCGCCGGCAGGAGCGTCGTTGATGTCGAGCGGCTCGAGCTCGCCCAGTCCCGCCGCGGCGACCCTGGCATTGATGCGCACCCGCAGCTCGTCGCTCGGCACGGTATCGCTCGCATCCCACAGCTCGGGATTGAGCGCGGGGGCATGCGGGTCCACAGCGCAATGCGAGCTCGTGTGCTCGTCGCCGATGGGCATATATTCGATAAAGCGCAGGTGGATGGGGCGGTCGAGCGTGAGTCGCGCGAGGGCCGCCACATCCTGGTTGAGCCGGCGCACAACAACGCAGTTGACCTTAACGGGCTCAAAGCCCCAAGCCAGCGCCGCGTCGATGCCTGCCATGGTCTGCTCGAGTCGACCTAGGCGCGTAATCTTTCCAAAGAGCGTAGGGTCGAGCGTGTCGAGCGAGATGTTGACGCGGTTAAGCCCTGCGTCTTTGAGCTGCGGCGCCAGCCTGGGCAGCAGGGCGCCGTTGGTGGTGAGCGAGATGTCCTCGATCTGCGGAATCGCGCGGATGTCGCGAATAAGCGGAATAATACGGCGGCTGACCAGCGGCTCGCCACCCGTCAGGCGCACGCGGCGAATGCCCTCTCCCGCCACCAAGCGCACAAAGCGGGCGATTTCCTCGGCGCTGAGCAGCTCGTCGTGTGCACGGGGCGCCACTCCATCGGCCGGCATGCAGTAAATGCAGCGGAAATTGCACTTGTCGGTAACGGCAATGCGCAGGTAGTTGATATCGCGGCCAAAGCCGTCATGTTGCACGTGCCCGTCCACGCAGCCCTCCCCTCACGCGGCGTTTTATTCTTCGGAAAACATAATACCCCACGAGAGAATCATGCCGACACCCGTACGACAGGACAGGTCGCTTCGAGCAAAACGGACTTTCCAAGCCCATCCTCAACACAGGCCATCACAACACTCGATGCTTTTCCCGTTTTTGGCAAAAAACGTCGAATGTTGTGATGGTTTGCCTGCCCACGGCACCCCGTAGAAGGACCAAAGCGTCCCTAAAGGTCACCGTCCCAGTGTCGAATCACGAATTCTCGCAGGTCGTTTTGACGTTTCTGGAACGCTTCGCTTCGGTCGCACTTAAGGCCCATAGCGAGTGCAATGGCGTTCATCGCCCGGTGCAATTGCAGCTGGTGGGCAAACTGAGTCCCGGTGAGGACGATCATCCTAAAGCCCAGCGCGCTCAGCACGGTCATACGCTCCGCATCCGACGCGCTGCGCTGTTTATCAAGATGGTCCGAGCCGTTGTATTCAATCCCCGTACCGCTCGCAGGCGCACATACGTCGATCTCGAAATACCCGGCCTTTGCGAGATACTTGAACTCGCTGGGAACATTGACCCGATGGTTGAGCTCGATCTTGGCGTATCCCAGCCCTCCCTGGGAACGTTTTGCTACGACCATGATTGCGGTGGCTGTCTCCATGGGCGACCGCGCGCCATCGTGCACGCGCTTGAGCACGGCGGCCGCACGTATAGCCCCCTGACGAGATCGGTTCTCATTGCAATAGGCAATCAAGTCGGCAACGGCATACCTCTGCCCCATCTCGATATAATCGCCTGTCGACAGATGATTCAAATGGTATCGGGCACAGATTTCGTAGCCATATTCCAGCTGCTCGGGCTCGCTCATCCACGAACCCGCTTGGACAAAGCACATGGCCTCATCAACCACCAGAAGGCCCTCCGCCACCTCGATAAGATGGCCTGGAGGCACCGGCGCCCCAAACACGTGGCACCTAAATCCAGCCGGCGTCGAGCGCTCAAAATCAAAGTTGACGAGCGTGTCGATGTGATCGAGCTCTTCTCGTGGAATACCAAGCGAAACCAGATAGTCGGTAACGATCCCAACTGCCGTTGAAGCCCTCAGCCCCTTGGCATCGAGTCCCAATTTGGGCAGGCTCGCGGTCGGTTCCGCCTCGTTAGCAAGCGAGTCCTCATCGTATAGACTGCTTGCTCGCGAGAGCGGCTCGGACGGGCGCGCCACGTTGTGGTACAGCCAGGCAGTCTTATGGGACAGGACGATCGGCAGGTCCATGAGCCCTCCAATGGAGTCGGATAACCAACCTTATTCCCCTGCCCGCGGGTCCGCACACCTTCGTGCGCAAGAAAGCGATTCCACCCGATCGAGTGGCAGAAAAACCATCACAACATTCGATGCTTTTCCCGTTTTTGGCAAAAAACGTCGAATGTTGTGATGGTTTGAGGCGAGGTGAGAGGCACGGAGGGGTCAAAGCATCGTGCTCGAACGGGTTAATCCAACTCTTTTAAGCCATGCGCCAGCTGCCAGTACTCGCCGTGCTGGGCGAGCAGCTCTTCGTGGGTGCCGCGTTCGATGATGCGGCCGTGTTCGAGGACCATGATGGCGTCGGCGTCGCGGACGGTGGACAGGCGGTGCGCGATCATAAACGTGGTGCGTCCGCGCATGATGCGGTCCATACCGCGCTCGATGAGCTTTTCGGTGCGCGTGTCAATGGAGCTCGTGGCCTCGTCCAGGATGAGCACCGGCGGGTCGGCGACGGCCACGCGCGCGATGGCGAGCAGCTGGCGCTGGCCCTGCGACAGGTTGGCGCCGTCGGCCGTGACCGGTGTGTCGTAGCCTCTAGGCAGGCGGCGGATAAACGAATCCGCGCAGGCGACCTCGGCGGCGGCGCGCACCTCCTCGTCGGACGCGTCGAGCTTGCCAAAGCGAATGTTCTGCGCAATGGTGCCGCTAAACAGGTGCGTGTCCTGCAGCACAATGCCGAGCGACCCGCGCAGGCTGGCCTTGGCAATGTGCTTGACGTCGATGCCGTCGTACGTGATCTCGCCGTCATCGACCTCGTAGAAGCGGTTGATGAGGTTGGTGATGGTCGTCTTTCCGG
>URHU01000057.1:0-11131 GCA_900547715.1 uncultured Collinsella sp.
CGGCAGCGTCAGATGTGTATAAGAGACAGGGTCCGCCAGCAGATCGCCGACCTCATCGGCGCTCCCCAGGCCAACGAGGTCGTCTTCACCCGCAACACGAGCGAGTCGCTCAACCTGGTCGCCAAGAGCTTTGCGCCAACGGTGCTCGAGCCCGGTGACGAGGTCGTCATTACCATCATGGAGCACCACTCCAACCTGATTCCGTGGCAGCAGGTCTGCCGCGAGACCGGCGCCAAGCTCGTCTACCTCTACCCCACCAAGACCGGCCAGCTCACCACCGAGGAAGTTCTTGCCAAGGTTGGTCCCAAGACCAAGATCCTGGCCGTGGGCCAGGTCTCCAACGTGCTGGGCGTCGAGAACCCGGTCAAGAACCTCGGCAAACTCGTGCACAAGTACGGCGGCTACCTGGTCGTCGACGGTGCGCAGTCGCTGCCGCACATGCCGGTCAACGTGGCCGACCTGGGCGCCGACTTCTTTGCCTTTAGCGCGCACAAGGCCATGGGCCCCATGGGCATCGGCGTGCTGTGGGGCAAGATGGACCTGCTCAACGCCATGCCGCCCATGCTCACCGGCGGCGAGATGATCGATTCGGTCACCGAGCAGGACGCCGTCTGGGCGCCCGTCCCCGAGAAGTTCGAGGCCGGCACGCAGGACGCCGCCGGCATCTTCGCCACGGGTGCGGCACTCGACTACCTCGTCAACACGGTTGGCTACGAAAACATCCAGGCACGCGAGCAGGCACTCGTCCACTACCTGATGGGCGAACTCATGCAGCTCGACTTTGTTCAGATCATCGGCTCCATCTATTGGGACAACCACCACGGCGTCGTGAGCTTTAACGTCAAGGGCATCCACCCGCACGACGTCGCGAGCATCATGGACATGGACGGCGTGTGCATCCGTGCCGGCCACCACTGCGCGCAGCCGCTACTCACCTGGCTGGGCGTCGAGAACCTCGCCTGCTGCCGCGCCAGCGTGGCCTTCTACAACGACAAGGCCGACATCGATAAGTTCATCGCCGGCCTGCATCACGTTTGGAGCACGTTCAATGGGTAATCTGTACACCTCCACCACGTTTATGGAGCACAACTCGCACCCCGACTACAAGTACGAGATGGATGCCCCCACGCACGAGCACGACGGCATCAACCCCAGCTGCGGCGACGAGCTCACCTTGCAGCTGCGCGTCGAGAACGGCGTGATCGAGGAGGCCTCCTTTACCGGCCACGGCTGCGCCATCAGTCAGGCCAGCGCCGACATCATGGCCGACCTCATCACCGGCGAGACCGTCGAGGAAGCTCGCCGCCTAGCAGAGCTCTTCCTCGCCATGATCCGCGGCGAGAAGCTCTCCGAGGAGGACCTGGAAGACCTGGACGAAGCCGCCCAGCTCCAGGACATCTCGCACATGCCCGCCCGCGTCAAATGCGCCGAGCTCGCCTGGCGCACCCTCGACGGCATGCTCGAGGGGCAAGCTAACCAGTAGCGTATGCTCCGAATCCAAGGTTTTTGATTGCCGAGCCGCCCGATACGGGCGGCTCTGTTTTTCCTAATGAGCACGAACACACAAAATCAGCGCGTCCGGCGCCCCGTCTGTCATTTACCACACGGCCAGACGCGAACACGGGCGTTTTCCACAGCACCAAAGGCCTGCGGCAGGGCCCCGGGCCCGCCAAGCAATGCGCCAAGCCCCGTTCTGCTGAGCTCCGACTCGCTTCGCGCCTGCCGCAGACGGGTCCCATAGGGTGCGACGTGCATTTTTGCGAGTATTCAGCACGCCAAGCTGTATGTATACGCATCGAAAGCGTTAATCAACGTCTCCAGGCGCATATATATTGTGTTTTAGAACAAGCATCGCGGTCTCAGGGATCACATACATGCGCTTCGGAGGCGCATCGGAAGGCATAAATAGCTTCGGGACCCGTATGTTGCAAGACTGCGGCAGTGCCGACAGCACCACGATGCTGAAAACTCCGTTTTTTGCACGGCGCAGACGGGGGTAGGCACGGGCAAACCCGGACTGAGCTGTTATTTTATGCAAGATGACGATTGTTCTATGCATATTAAGAAGTGCAGTTACCGTACCAAGCTTTTGAACGCTGGTTGCGGCGTATGGACGACCCCAACTGCGGTGAACAGGCGACCTTACATCACGTTTCCGCCAGCCCGCATCGCCGTTCGCGCGCGGGCGCGCACGATACGAGAGACGGTACTTTTGCCAATCCCGGTATACCGCTCAATCTGGCGCACCGTAAAACCGGCATCGTGCAATCCAAAAATAACGGTATCGCGCTGCGCCGGCGGTGCGACTTTAACCCCACGAAGCGGAACCCCGAGCTCCTTCGCCATCTTGTCGGCAAAGGCGTGGCGTTCCCATTCCGTCTCTTTCATATCGCACAGCGCTGGCTCACTGCCGTCGGGCGTCGAAAGCGAATAGGCAATAAAGCCCTCGGCAGAACCAAAAAGCTCAAGCACGCAAGAAGGATCAGAAAATCCCCTCGCGACATCGGCCGCGTCACCGTTGTAAGAACGCAGATGTTCCGCAAAGCTGCTCCAGGGATAACGCTCGATTAGGCTAACGCCCACCTCCTGCGGATCGGCGTGTACGGAGCGAATAGCCTCCATCACCTGCCAATCGGTATCGAGCGAACGCCGGTCAAAACGGTTCTGGAACAGATGGCCTGTGCGCCCCGTGCGCTTATTGAACCGCCGCGCGTATGTCAAAAGCAGCCGGTGCATTGCCGCGCTCATCCTGTCCTCGTAATCTGCAAGCACCAAATGCACGTGATTGCCCATAAGGCACCAGGCGATAACCGTCACGCCCTCCTCGCGGCAGCGCTCGCGCATCAGCTCCAAAAACTCCCACCGGTCTTCATCGCCCTCAAAGATGAGCTGTTTGCCCACACCGCGGGCACAGACATGGTAAAAGCCGGTAACCGTTCTCCAAACGCGCTGCATGGCGCTCCCTTCGCCGGGATCTGCTTACCATCCAATACAGCACGATTGAAGCGTGCCATCAAAACATTCACGCAAAACAATACACTCGCGCGGCCAAAGGCAGCAAACAGGCGGCGAACGGCACCGTTGCAACAGGTCAACCACTGCAACGCTTGCAAGAGCGGACCAAAAGCTTGCCCAAGACGGACCCCCTCTACGGAAACTCACGACCACAGAACATAGAGTTAAACCGTTTCAATTAAAACTTCCGGACTTCTCGCTACGAAAACTGAGCCGTTCGCCGAATATTCCGTGCATTTCGCGGTATTATAGGGGCTGCATGTCATGTCCCTTTCGAAGGGTCGCCCGGCAATCGCCAGCCACGACCCCCAGACGGGACGCCAACACGATAGAGAGGAGAGGCATGCAGTACTCACAGGAAGTGGAGAACATGTGCCCCGTTGCCAAGGGTGCATACCACGGCCCCGCACCCATCCCCGAGGAGGGCAAGTGGGTCCAGGCTAAGGAGATTTCCGACATCTCCGGTCTTACGCACGGTGTGGGTTGGTGCGCACCTCAGCAGGGCGCCTGCAAGCTCACGCTGAACGTCAAGGACGGCATCATCGAGGAGGCCCTCGTTGAGACCATCGGCTGCTCGGGCATGACCCACTCTGCCGCCATGGCTTCCGAGATCCTTCCCGGTAAGACCATCCTCGAGGCCCTCAACACCGACCTCGTCTGCGACGCCATCAACGTTGCTATGCGCTAGATCTTCCTGCAGATCGTTTACGGCCGCAGCCAGACCGCGTTCTCCGAGGGCGGCCTGCCCGTGGGCGCCTCCCTCGACGACCTCGGCAAGGGCCTTCGCTCTCAGGTCGGCACCATGTTCGGCACCAAGGCCAAGGGCGCTCGTTACCTCGAGCTCGCTCAGGGCTACGTCACCCGCATGGCTCTCAACGACAAGAACGAGATCATCGCATTCGAGTTCCTGAACCTCGGCAAGTTCACCGACGCCGTCAAGGCCGGCAAGACCCCCGAGGAGGCCATCGCTGGCGCTATGGGCCACTATGGTCAGTGGGAGAACGCTGCCAAGTACATCGACCCGCGCACCGACGAGGAGACTCACTCCGTCGCCAGCGTGTTCCCGGTTCACGAGTAGAAAGGGAGGGAAATAACTATGACTGTTACGTTCGAAGGTTACGAGCGCCGCGCTGACAAGATCAACAAGTGCCTCGCCGACAACGGCATCGCCTCCCTCGAGGAAGCTCTGCAGATCTGCACCGACAAGGGCTTCAACCCGCGTGAGATCGTCAACAACACCCAGTCCATCGCCTTCCAGAACGCCGAGTGGGCCTACACCCTCGGTTGCGCTCTCGCTGTCAAGCGTGGCGCCAAGTCCGCTTCTGAGGCTGCCGCCATCATCGGCGAGGGCATCCAGGCCTTCACCGTTCCCGGCTCCGTCGCCGAGGACCGCAAGGTCGGTCTGGGCCACGGCAACCTGGGCGCTATGCTGCTCTCCGACGACACCGAGTGCTTCGCCTTCCTGGCCGGTCACGAGTCCTTCGCTGCCGCTGAGGGTGCTATCGGCCTGGCTCTAAACGCCAACAAGGCTCGCAAGAAGCCGCTGCGCGTCATCCTCAACGGTCTGGGCAAGGACGCTGCTCAGATCATCGCCCGCATCAACGGCTTCACCTACGTGAAGACCCAGTTCGACTACTTCACGGGCGAGCTCAAGGTCGTCGAGACCATCCCCTACTCCGATGGTCCCCGCGCCGCCGTCAACTGCTACGGCGCCGACGACGTCCGCGAGGGCGTTGCCATCATGTGGCACGAGAACGTCGACATCTCGATCACCGGTAACTCCACCAACCCCACGCGCTTCCAGCACCCCGTCGCTGGCACCTACAAGAAGGAGCGCCTCGAGGCTGGCAAGAAGTACTTCTCCGTCGCTTCTGGTGGCGGCACTGGTCGTACCCTGCACCCGGACAACATGGGCGCCGGCCCTGCCTCTTACGGCATGACCGACACCATGGGCCGTATGCACTCCGACGCCCAGTTCGCCGGTTCTTCCTCCGTGCCTGCGCACGTCGACATGATGGGTCTCATCGGCATGGGCAACAACCCCATGGTCGGTGCCACCGTCGCCTGCGCTGTCGCCGTCGAGGAGGCCCTCAAGGCCTAATCGCGCCCGCGCGATGCTCATATAGTTGAGCTTTGGAGCCGCTACCCACCCGGGTAGCGGCTCTTTTTGTTTGCGCTGGCGCAGGGTAGCTAATGCCGATATATCAGCTGGGGCGAAATGCAAGATGTGATGAGATGGAGCGTCAGAGCGTCCATGACGCCCACCTGCCATATTTGCCCTTTACCGATTTGCCGGGTCTTTGCGGCCCCATTGCCGATCACCCGTGCGACAATGCGCCGGACGAGAAAGGAATCCGATGGAATCGACTGATGTACTGGTAATTGGATCTGGCATTGCGGGCCTTTGTGCCGCCATCGAAGCGGCACGCACGGGTGCAACCGTCACTGTGGCAAGCGCCGGCAAGACCATGAGTGGATCGAGCTTCTTCCCGGGTACCTGGGGCCTCGGCCTCATCGGTCCCGTCGACGAAGACGACGAGCAGGACCTCATCGACACCATCCTGGCCGTCGGCGGCGGCGTTGCCGACCCCGAACTCGTCCAAACGTTCGTCCACGGCATTCCCCAAGCGATTGACTGGCTCGAGCAAGACCTGGGCGTTGAGCTCCAGCGTCCGCAAAGCGCCAAGAGTGCTCAACAAAAGCAATTTATCCCCTGCTTTGACCACAAGACGCGCATGTGGCGCGGCCTCACCCGCAAGCCCCTTGAGGACGCTCTGACGACCTGGATCGAGTCGCTCGGCATTCGCCTGCTCCCCCGCCATGAGCTTATCGACCTTGTTGAGGACACGAACGGCAGAATAAGCGGAACCGTACTCTACGACCTTACCGAAAATCGAATCGTGCCCTTTGCTGCCAAGGCCACGATCATCGCAGCCGGTGGCACAGGCGGCCTGTTCGAGCGCAGCCTTACGTCGGCTGATGTGCTCAGCTCCTCGCAGGCCATCGCACTGGCGCACGGCGCAACACTTACTAATATAGAGTTCATGCAGATGATGCCTGGCTTCATCGAGCCCAGGCGTAACTTGGTCTTCAACGAGAAAACCTGGCGCTACGTGCATGTAGACCAGCCGGTAGATATTGCCGACGACAAGCTGGACGACCTGCTCGAGCAGCGCTCTGGATATGGTCCCTTCACGTCACGCTTGGCCTCCCGCGCTATCGATCTCGTCATCGAACAGGCAGGTGCCGAAGGCCTGGCACTCCACTACGACTTCCCCCGCGAGGATGTCCCAGAGTTTGTGCAGACCTTTGCCACCTGGCTGCAAGACGAGCACGGCATCGCGCCGACCGACGAGATGCGCGTTGCGATGTATACCCACGCCGCTAACGGCGGCATCAAGATCGATAAGACCGCGCACACGGGCGTTGAGGGCCTCTACGCTTGCGGCGAGGCGACAGGCGGCATGCACGGCGCCGACCGCATTGGTGGCTTGTCAAGCGCCAACGGCATCGTATTCGGACGTATCGCGGGCGCATCGGCAGCCCTCACAGCGCAGAAAGAGCCTGAAGCGGCCCTGAAGACGGATATCACCCTCTCCCAGTACGGCATTGCCACAACAGATGCCGATCGCCTGACACACAGCCTTAGGCACACGATGAGCACCTATTGCATGATCAACAGGACCGAAACAGGCCTATCCGAGGCCCTGCAACAGCTTGAAAGCCTGCAAGACAAGGCCATGGCGCTGAGCAAGCCGCATGCCGATGACAGCGAGATCGCAGCCCTCGCCCGCCTGCAATCGCAGATTCAGCTGGCACAGGAAATGGTCAAAGCCATGCGCAAGCGAACTGAAAGCTTAGGTTCACACTATCGAGCGGACTAAATCGATTCTCACTTTGAGTTTGATCACAACTTCTCAACATGCATCGAGCCCCGTAAGCATGATTCCCCTAAGGAGAACACGCCTACGGGGCTTTAGCCGTGTTTCCCTAAGGGAATCACGGTGCAGATTACTCAGCTCCGCGCCCTTTCGGGTTCGACCCCATGCGTGGTCAACAAAAAAGCGACCAGCCTGAGCCAGCCGCTTTAACAATCTTTGGGTGGGCCGTCAGGGGGTCAGCCTGCTGCGCAGGCGGTCGCTGCGGCGCTTCGCGCCTTGCGCGCTGCGCTGGCAAATGCTTACGCATTTCCTCAGCTCCGCGCCCCGACGGGTTCGACCCCATGTGAGGTTAACAAAAAAGCGACCAGCCTGAGCCAGTCGCTTTAACATGCTTTGGGTGGGCCGTCAGGGGGTCGAACCCTGGACCTTGGGATTAAGAGTCCCCTGCTCTACCAACTGAGCTAACGACCCAAAGCTAAAGTCCGTTGTGGCGGACTTTAGAGGAGATATCGTGTGGTGGGCCGTCAGGGGTTCGAACCCTGGACCTTGGGATTAAGAGTCCCCTGCTCTGCCAACTGAGCTAACGACCCGATATCAACACGAAGCAAGAACTGGGGTGGGTAAAGGGACTCGAACCCTCGACCTACGGGACCACAACCCGTCGCTCTAGCCAACTGAGCTACACCCACCGTGTCCTGTGCGCTTCGCGCTCGACTATTATTGCAAGGAACGCCATGCGATGCAAGCCCCAATTTTCAAGAATTTTGAAAAGAGTTTTTTAGATCCATTTCGGGCAAATCCTACCGGTTCCATAGGAGTAAACTTGCCCCACTGCAAATGCTCGAAAGGACCGGCATGAAAGAACTCTCCAACCGTACGGCAACGTTTACCGATTCCGTCATCCGCCGTATGACGCGCATCTCCAACAAGTATGACGCCGTCAACCTGTCGCAGGGCTTCCCTGACTTCGATCCCCCAGCGCAGCTGCTCAACAGCCTGAGCGCCATCGCCAGCGACCCCAAGCCGCTCTATCACCAGTACTCCATCACCTGGGGCTCCCAGGCCATGCGTGAGGCGCTTGCCGCCAAGCAGGAGCATTTTATGGGCATGTCGGTAAACCCCAACGAGAATATCGTAGTCACCTGCGGCTCCACCGAGGCCATGATGGCCGCCATGATGACGGTTACGAACCCCGGAGACAAGGTCGTCATCTTCTCGCCGTTCTACGAGAACTACGGCGCTGATACCATTCTCTCGGGTGCCGAGCCCATCTATGTGCCGCTCAACCCGCCCACATTCGACTTTGACCGTGAGACGCTCGAGGCAGCCTTCCGCGACAACGACCCCAAGGCCATCGTCCTGTGCAACCCTTCCAACCCTTGCGGCAAGGTCTTTACGCGCGAGGAGCTCACCTTTATCGCCGACCTCTGCAAAAAGTACGACGCTTACTGCATTACCGACGAGGTATACGAGCACATCGTCTACGCGCCCCACGAGCACGTCTATATGGCCACGCTGCCCGGCATGTTCGAGCGAACCATCAGCTGCAGCTCGCTGTCTAAGACGTACTCCATCACCGGTTGGCGCCTGGGCTACACCATCGCCCCGGCCCAGATCACCGAGCGTATCAAGAAGGTCCACGACTTTCTCACCGTGGGTGCCGCCGCTCCCCTGCAGGAAGCCGTTGTCACCGCCCTCAACTTCGACGACAGCTATTACGATGAGGTCCTCGACCTCTACACCGCCAAACGCGACTTGTTCTGCCAGGGGCTCGATAGCATCGGTCTTGAGCATAACGTGCCGCAGGGCGCCTACTACGTCATGATGGACATCTCTGAGTTTGGCTATGACAGCGACCTCGAATTCTGCGAGGACCTCGCATCCAAGGTGGGCGTGGGCGCCGTGCCCGGCTCGAGCTTCTTCCGCGAGCCCGTCAACCATCTGATTCGTTTCCACTTTGCCAAGCGAGACGAGACGCTTAACGCGGCGCTGGAGAACCTCAAGTCGCTACGTGATAAAATCAAGCCGCGCGGGTAAGAACGGCCCGGCAACTAAAGCAACCAAAGAAGCCTCGCACCGCCCGCCGCGCTGCGAGACTTCTTTTTATAGCGCTTTCTTAAATGGTTTAGAGCTCTATACTTTGGTCATGGAGCAACTCGTCCCAGAGAGAGGAATACTATGGCAGAGCAGCAGCTTATCGGAGCGCTCGAGGCTGGCGGCACCAAGATGGTCTGCGCCACGGGCTATGCAGACGGTACGGTCCTGGAGCGCGAGCAGATCGCGACCACGACCCCGCAGGAGACCGTTGAGGCCGTCAACGCATGGTTTGCCGACAAGGGCATCGCCGCGCTGGGCATTGGCGCCTTTGGCCCCACCGCAGTCAACTCCGCCTCGCCCCAATACGGCAAGATCCTGGAGACGCCCAAAACGGCATGGCGCTACTTTGACCTGCTGGGCACTATCCAAAACGAGCTCAATATCCCCTGCGGCTACGACACCGACGTCAACGTCGCCTGCCTGGGCGAGGTCACCTTTGGTTGCGCCCAGGGCCTCACTGACGTTGTGTATCTGACCATCGGCACCGGCGTGGGCGCCGGCGTGCTCTCGGGCGGTAAGCTCGTACACGGCATGATGCATCCCGAGGCCGGCCACATCCTGGTCACGCGCGACCCGCGCGACACCATTGGCGAGCACAGCGCCTGCCCCTTCCACGACAACTGCCTAGAGGGCCTCATCGCCGGCCCCGGCGTTAAAAAGCGCTGGGATGGCAAGAGCGCTGGAGACATGGCCGATGACCCGGAGGCCATGGACCTGCTCGCCGGCTATCTGGCACAGGCGCTCATGACCTACACGCTGTGCTACGCGCCGCAAAAGATCATCATCGGCGGCGGCGTGGCCGACCACACCCCCATCGTGCCGCTCGCGCGCAAGAAGTGCGCCGAAATGCTCAACGGCTATATCGTCACGCCCGAGGTCAACGACATCGATAACTACATCGTCAACAACAGCCTCGAGGGCAAGCAGGGCATTATGGGTTGCCTGGCCCTGGGCGCACAGGCGCTTCAGTAGCAGACGCACCCACAGGGCGTGGCGCGCCCGGCAAATCCGACCTACGGAACGATGCCACCACGCCCCATATAAGCCCTCTAATAAAAAAGGCCGCCTAGGACCAAACATACGTCCTAGGCGGCCTTTTTGGCACATATGAGCGATCGTAGTAGATATCGGATCACAACGCCCGTTGCCGCTCCACAGCAGTCGATCATCACATCGGTGATCATGCCGGCGCGTCCCGGCACAAAGAGCTGAATCGTCTCGTCGATCGAGGGAATCAGCAGCAGGAACACCGCCGTGGGCAGCAGCACGTCAAAGGTGCGCCGGCCCTCAAAATCAAAGGCGTGCGTTGCCAGGATGCCGAGCACCATATACTCGGTAAAATGCGCGCACTTGCGAACAACAAAGTTGGTCACCCATTCATATGGAAGTCCCACGCCGTGCAGGAAACCGCGGATAGCTTCCATGACCGTTAGGCTCAGCGAGCCCGACCCCGAGCCGGGAACCAGCGAATTGCCCCAGATCAAGAGCGCCATCAGGCAGGTTACAACCGCCCATTTTCGATTGATCTTAACCATGCAGAAGTTATGCCTCCGCGCGGAGCGGCGCGAAGCTGGCGGTACCGCCCTCGATAACGCTCAGATAAGCACGGCCCGTACGCTTGGCGGTAGAGGACTGCAGGCGCTCGATCTCTTCCTCGAGGATCTGATTGACGCGCTCGTGACGACGGTTTTCCATAATGCCGGCGGCAATAGCCTCGGCCCGCTCGATGCTCTCGCGCGAGATACGGGCAGTATCCTCGGGGAACACAGCGCTGTGACGGCCGACATAGGCGGGGGCAGCAGACTGAGGGGCAGCGACGTGAGCGGGGGCTGCAACAGGAGCGGGCTCGTCAATCTCATCCAGAATCGCGGTGGCGGCGGCCCACATGTCCTCGTGGCCCGAGTAATCGGCCATGGGAACATCAACCTCGAGCGCGGCATCCGGAAGGTCGCCGGTGTCGATGCGATCTTGGGCATCAATCGATGCGGTGATGGCTGCAGGCTCATCGAGGTCATCGAAATCGATGTCCGCGGCACCGGAGATGATAGGCATGCTGGCGAGGTTTGCATTGTACGGCGCAGCCTCAGCCGCTGTCTCTTATACACATCTCCGAGCCCACGAGACAGGCAGAAATCTCG
>URHU01000058.1:0-11061 GCA_900547715.1 uncultured Collinsella sp.
GATGTGTATAAGAGACAGAACTTGCAGCCGCGCATGTAGGTGGCGGCCACAAAGCCCGCCACGTCGCCTACGACGCCGCCGCCGAGTGCCACGATCACGTCGGAGCGCGAAAGCTCGTGCTCGGCTACAAACTCCAAAATGGCAACATAGGTCTCGGCGCGCTTATGGGCCTCGCCGGCCTCGAAGGTGCAGATGCTCACCTCGTAGCCTGACGCCTCCAGGCTCTGCTTAACGGGCATCTGGTAGAGCGGGCCCACGTTGGTGTCCGTCACGATGACGGCCTTGGTGCCGCCGGCAGTGGCGCGCACGAGCGGTCCCGCCTGCTCCAGCAAAAACGTGCCAACATGCACCTGGTAGGGGCGTGCAGTGTCGATATCGATGGTAATCGCCATAAGCTTCGGTCCTTTCGACCTGGCGTGATAGGTGGTCTAGTGGGAGGCCTCGTCGTCGAGTGCGCGCTTAATGCGGTCGCCCTCGGCAAGGAGATTCTCCAGATAGCGCTGGTCGCGGTCCTTGAGCGCACGGCTGTAGGCGCCAAGCGACTCGATCAGATGGTCGATCTCGAAGGCGAGCGCATCGGCGTCGTCGATCATGAGCTCGGACCACATTTGCGGGTTGAGGTGCGCCACGCGGGTGAGATCGCGGTAGCTACCGGCCGAAAAGCCGTGGTGGACCTGGGCGGTCGGGCTCTTTACGTAGGCGTTGGACACCACGTGCGCAAGCTGGCTCGTGAAGGCGATGACGCGGTCGTGCTCGGCGGCGCTGGTCACGCTGAACTTGCCAAAGCCCAAGGGGCGCACCATCTCGCGCACCTGGCCCAAAAGCTCCAGCTTAAGCGCGTCGTCCACTGCGGGCGGTACAAGCACGAGCGGTGCGCCCTGGAACAGGTCGGCGCGAGAGTGTGCGTAGCCCGAGAACTGCGTGCCCGCCATGGGGTGCGCACCCACAAAGTAAAAGCCGTGCTCGCGGGCAAGCTCAAAGGCACGCTCGCACACGATGCCTTTGACGCCCACCGTGTCGATCACCACGGGGCCCATGATGGCCTCGGTGTCGGTGGCGTCGGCGAGCGCCTGGGCGTGCGTCTCGAGCCACTCGATGCAGGCCTCGGGGTAGCAAGCCAGGACGATGATGTCGCATTCGCCGAGTGTCTTGTCGTTGAGCTCTCCGGCGACAGTGCCCATGCTGGCGGCCGTCACGACGTCGTCATCGGGGTCCCAAGCCAGTACGCGGACGCCCGCCTGTGCATAGCCGCGGGCAAAGCTACCGCCGATGAGGCCAAGGCCGACGATGCCGGCGCACTTGGGGCCGCCCTGGTTAACGCGCGCGTTTCTCACCGTACCCATGGGCTACTCCATGGTATCTTGGCAGACAACCTCGCGGATGGCCCGGATGCGGCGCATGGTGTCGTCGAACTGATCGGGGGTGAGGGCCTGGGCGCCGTCGGACCAGGCGCGGCTCGGCTCGTCGTGGACCTCGATCTCCAGGCCGTTGGCACCGCAGGCGGTCGCGGCGAGCGCCATGGGCTCAACGTAGCGGGTGTAGCCGGTGGCGTGGCTGGGGTCGGCGACGACGGGCAGGTGCGACAGGTGGTGCAGCACCGGCACGGCGTTGAGGTCGAAGGTGTTGCGGGTGCGGGTCTCGAAGGTGCGGATGCCGCGCTCGCACAGGATAACGTTGTCGTTGCCCTCGCTCATGATGTACTCGGCAGCCATGAGCAGCTCGTCGATCGTGCCGGACATGCCGCGCTTGAGCAGAATCGGGGTCTGGGTCTTGCCGACCTCCTTGAGCAGGGGGAAGTTCTGGGCGTTGCGGGCGCCGATTTGCATGACGTCAATCTTCTTGTCAAGGAAGACCTGCACGTCGCGCGGGTCCATGATCTCGGTGACGATCGGCATGTCGAGCTCGGCAGACGCCTCGCACAGCAGGTCGAGGCCGGCGGGGCCCATGCCCTGGTAGGCGTAGGGGGAGGTGCGGGGCTTGTAGGCACCGCCGCGCAGCATCGTGGCACCGGCGGCCTTTACGCGGCGTGCGATGCGAATGAGGTTCTCGCCCTCGACGGAGCAGGGGCCGGCGATGACTTGGAACTGGTCGCCGCCGATCTTGACGCCGTGGCCGCAGTCGATGACGGAGTCCTCGGGGTGGAACTTGCGGTTGGCGCGCTTGAACGGCTCCGAGACGCGCTGCACGCGCTCAACGACATCCATGGACTCGAGCAGGAACGGGTCGATCTTGGTCGTATCGCCCACCAGGCCGATGATCGTCTCGTTCTCGCCGCGCGAGACGTCGGTCTTCAGGCCTTTTTTCTCAATCCAGCTGACGATATGGCCGACGGCCTCGTCGCTGGCGCTCTGCTTTAAAATTGCAATCATGGTGTGCCTCTCACCTCGATGGATATCTTTTGCAAAAACGGCCCGCATCGCGAGCCGTGTATATATGGTGCATGAGAGTTTATACTATCTGACTCGCTTTTGCCTTCTAAAGTGGGCCGTTGCGCCGCGTCTTCCTCGGAATTGCAAAGCTTTTTCTTTTATTTTGATAGCCCGTGGTGCACTTGGGTATAATGCCAAACGTTGGCCCTATTAGCTCAGGGGATTAGAGCGTCTGCCTCCGGAGCAGAAGGCCGTTGGTTCGAATCCAACATGGGGCACCATCGAACGTAAGACCGTCCGAACCTCGCATGGTCCGGGCGGTTTTTCTTATACCGACGCGACGTGATGGGACGTGGTATGGCAGCAACGGATATCGAGCGCGGACTCTCGACCGCCGAGGTCGAGGAGCGCATCGCCGCCGGTAAGATCGACCGCAACATGGAGCTCAAGACCAAGTCGGTCAAAGAGCTCATCATCGAGAACCTCTGCACGCTGTTCAATTTGATCAACGTGATCTTGGCGTTCCTGGTCATTTTGACCGGTTCGTTTAAGAACCTGACGTTCCTGTTTGTGGTGTTCCTCAATACCGCTATTGGCGTCATTCAGTCCATGCGTTCCAAGAAGATGGTCGATAAGCTCACGCTGCTGACCTCTAAGAAGGCCATCGCGGTGCGCGACGGTGCCGAGGTGGAGCTCGACTTGGACCAGATCGTGCTCGACGACATCATCCGCCTGGGGCGCGGCGACCAGATTCCCGCTGACGCCGTGGTGGTTTCCGGCGAGGCGCTCGTGAACGAGAGCCTGCTGACGGGCGAGAGCGACCTTATTAAGAAGCAGCCCGGTTCCGAGCTCATGAGCGGCAGCTTTATCGACTCGGGCCTGCTGCGCGCCCGCGTGATCCATGTCGGCGCCGACAACTACGTGGCCAAAATTAATAACGAGGCCAAGTACGTCAAAAAGGTCAATTCCGAGATCATGAACGCGCTGAACGCCATCGTGCGCTTTGCGGGCATCATCATGATCCCGCTCGGTTTGGCGTTGTTTGCCTCGAGCGTGAGCGAGCTGTGGGATGCAGCGGGAACCCCGGGCGACAGCGCCCTTTCGTGGTGCTTCTCCGAGCTGTTGGCTGGTCATGTGCCTTCGTCGGCGCTGCTGTCCACGGTGGGCGCCCTGCTGGGCATGATCCCGCAAGGCCTGGTGCTGCTGACCTCGTCGGTGCTCGCCATCGCTACGGTGCGCTTGGCCCGCCGCAAGGTGCTGGCGCAGCAGCTCTACTGCATCGAGACGCTCGCTCGCGTCGACGTGCTGTGCCTGGACAAGACGGGCACCATCACGTCGGGCCGCATGGAGGTCGAGGGCACGTATCCGCTGCCGGTTGAGGGCGTGAGCCTAGGCGCCGGCCCGGACGAGGCGGCCGTTCCCGTCGATACCACGGTGCTCGATTTTGCGCTGGCTAACGTGGCACGTGCGACTTCGGCCGATGCCAACGAGACCTGCCAGGCGCTGCTCAACTATTACGCCGATCGCCCGGTCGAGGTGTCTGAACCGCTGTCGGTCATTCCGTTCTCGTCGTCAAAAAAATGGAGTGGCGCTTCGTTTGCGCAGGGCTCCTATGTGATGGGTGCCGCGCAGTTTGTGCTTTCGGAGCGTGTGTTTTCGCAGGTCGAGAACCGTGTCGCCGAGCTTGCCGATACCTGCCGCGTGCTCGTGGTGGCGCGCGTGGACGGCTTTACGCCCGATGGCGATATGGTGGGAGAGGCCGAGCCCGTGGGCTTTGTGACCATCCGCGACGAGATTCGTACCTCGGCGGCCGAGACCATCGGCTACTTTAACGAACAGGGCGTGACCCTCAACGTGATCAGTGGCGACGACCCGCGTACGGTGTCGTCGATCGCGCGCGTGGTGGGCGTGCCGGGGGCGGACGCTTATGTGGACGCCACGACGCTCGATACGCCGGCCAAGCTCGATGCCGCAGTGGACCGCTACCATGTCTTTGGTCGTGTGACCCCGCAGCAGAAGCGCGAGCTCGTGCAGGCGCTCAAGCGCCGCGAGCACACCGTGGCCATGACGGGCGACGGCGTCAACGACGTGCTGGCGCTCAAGGAGGCCGACTGCTCCGTTGCCATGGCGGCCGGCTCCGATGCCGCGCGCAACGTGGCCGAGATCGTACTCGTCGACAACGACTTTGCCTCGATGCCCGCCGTGGTGGCCGAGGGTCGTCGCTCCATCAACAACCTGCAGCGTTCGGCCTCGCTGTTCCTGACCAAGACGCTGTTCTCGATGGGTCTGGCGGCGCTGTGCATCGCGCTGCCGCCGTACCCCTTCGAGCCCATCCAGATGACGCTCATCAACTTCTTCTGCATCGGCGCGCCGGGCTTTGTGTTGGGCCTTGAGCCCAACAATGCTCGCGTGAAGGGTGCGTTTTTGACCAACGTACTCAAGCGTGCACTGCCGGCGTCGATTGCGGTCATTTTGGCTGCGGCGCTCGATATCTTTGTGGCGCGCGTGTTTGGCTTTAGCCAGCTCACGCTGTCTACGATGTGCCTGCTTACGTCGTGCGCGGCGAGCGTCAGTCTGATCTGGCGCATCTCGCAGCCGCTCACACCCTTACGAGTGGTGCTCTTTGTGTTTGTAGTCGCCGGCATCCTAGTGGGCGTTATCGGATTCCCGGAGCTGCTGTCCATTGCCAACCTGTCGATGGGCCAGATGGTTATCTTGGCTGTCATTGTGGTCTTTACCTGCTCGGTGTTTTTTAAGCTCGCCACGATGATGGATTCGCTCAAGCCGCGTCGTCGTCATGCCGCAACTGGTTTTGGCCGCGGTGTGCGCGTCCGCCTGGGTCGCGGTGGCGGCAAGGTGAGCTCGACGGGCTCGACGGCCGAACGTTTTGCCAAGCGCGTTGCCGCCGACATGGCGCAGCGTCGCGAAGATCGCACCGCTCGCGAGGCCGAGGCCCGCGCACTCGAGGGCGTGGCCCAGGCCCAGCCCAAGAAAAAGAAGAGTACCGGAGCCAAGCGCTCTCGCGTGACCAAGTCCGCCCAAGGCATCAAAGTCTCGATGCCAAGCAAAAAGAAGAAGTAGCTACGCGCCCTGGCGATGTTGAATTGGTGCCTTGTTCCTGTGGGGCCGTGGCGATGTTATGCTCTAACCTCGATTGTTTGAATTGCTTCGAAAAGAGGATGCCGTGATCTGCCCGCATTGCCTTAAGACTATCGAGGACGGCGCCTCGTTCTGCCCCTACTGCAACGCCTATGTGGGTCCGGGCGATGGTCCCGAACACACCGAGTTCGTGTTCTGTGAGGGCTGCGGTGCCCGTCTTTCTCCGCATGATCGTACGTGCCCCAAATGCGGACGCCCCGCTCCGGGAATCCTCTCCGAGGACGCGGCCGCATCCGACCTAGCAGCGGGCCGCACGGCGGGCTTTCCGCGCCTAACGCAAGAGCAGATCGATACCGAGGTGCCTCATGCGCCGGCCTCTGCCGCTGCGGTGCTCTCGGACGCCGCCGATCCTAACGAGACTTGCGTGCTGCCGGCTTTTGATAAGGATTTCGGTATTCCCAAGGTCGATATTCCCACGCCGGTTTCCCTGCATGACGATGCTCAAAAACCCAAGCGCAAGGTGCATCCCGACGAGGACGCCTATCACAAGCACAAGCGTCATATCCCCAAGCCGCTCATCGTCATCGTGGTCCTTGCAGTCGTTTGCGGTGGTGCCTATTGGTTCGTGACGGCCGATCCCATGGGTGTCATGCCTGGCTTCTATGACCAGTTTGGCCAGGCCGCGCAGACGACCTTCCCCACGCGCCAAAAGGGCGAGGCGAATGAGGACGATACCAAGCAGGACGATTCTGCCGAGGTGGTCCAGGAAGAAACCGTGCTCACCGATGATCAGCTCTATACCAGGCTCGACGGTCTGTATCAGACCATCGTGTCCTACGGTGACGAGGACCAGATCGGCGAGGTCATCGATTCCTTTAACAACGGCTATCTCCGAACGCCGCTGTCCACCCGTCAGGAGCTGTCACAGAGTGCTTACGCCCTGCGCGACCAGATCAAAAAGACGCAAGATGAGCTCAACAACCTTAAGTACCAAGACGATACGGTCTATGCGGACGACATCGCCCACTTAAAGCAGCTTGCCGAGTGGATGTATGAGCGCGTCGACGTGATCTGCCAGAGTTGGGACATCTCGCTGGCCATTCCCGATGGCGAGTCGATGAGTTCCCACCAAAGCGAGATCCTGGCGCCCATCGCGCAGAGTGGCAACAGCGCGCTTAATCAGTACGACGCCAACGTGGGCTCCTGGAAGCCGCAGCAGCGTTCCTAAAATTAGTTCGCCATAGTCGGCATAACCTACGTGCGCAATTGATGTAAGCGCATGCTTATTGCTACAATTCGTACAAATATGCTTTAAACGCACGAGGAAGGAACCACATGTTTGGTTTTAAGAAAGAGCTCTACACGCCCGAGTATCAGCTTGCCGGCGACGAGTGCGCCGTTATCGAGACGTCGAAGGGTACCATCAAGGTCAAGTTTGACGGCGAGGGCGCTCCCATTCATGTCGCGAACTTCTGCGAGCTTTCCACGATGGGCTTCTATGATGGCCTTAAGTTCCATCGCTATGTGCCCGGCTTTGTCATTCAGGGCGGCGACCCCAATACCCGCGATATGTCCGGCGCCGACGTCGCTGCCGGTCTTGAGGGCCCCGACGGCATGCCCGGCACCGGTGGCCCCGGCTACTGCATCAAGGGCGAGTTTGCCACCAATCCGCGCAACAGCCATGTCGATGGTGCCCTTGCCATGGCACGCTCCATGGACCCCGATTCCGCGGGTTCGCAGTTCTACTTCTGCCTGGGTGCCCAGCATAACCTCGATTCCGGTTACACCGTCTTTGGTACCACGGTCGAGGGTCTCGATGTGATTTCGCAGCTGCGTGCCGGCGACGAGATCGTCCATGTCGAGATCGTTCACGAGTAAAGGGGACTTCCTTGAATAGCCAGCTGATCCAACAGGGCCGCGCCGCTTACCGCGCGGGTGATTTTTCCGCTGCAGCCCAGATGCTTGGGGCGGCAAAAACTCCCGATGAGATTATGGGCGAGGCCGATCACCTTCGTGGTAACGCCTTGATGCACCTGGGCATGTATGCCGAGGCCGCCGAGGCCTATGCCGCCGCCCTCAACGACGGCACCTACGGCAAGCGCGGCGCACTGCTCACCAACCGCGGCAAGGCGCTCGCCGCCGTGGGCGACTACACGACGGCCGCCCAGGCGTTCTCTGCTGCTACGCAGGATGCTTCCTATGCCACGCCGTTCAAGGCCTATCTGGGCCTGGGTAACGCGCTGTTCCAGTCGGGCGACTATGCCAACGCGGGTACTGCCTTCCGTCAGGCTGCCATCGACGGCGCCAATCCGGCTCCTGCCGCCGCACTCGGCGAGCTCGGTCGTTGCTTCATTAAGCTCGGCCGTCCGGCGGATGCCGTGGAGACCTACCGCACGGCTATCGACTTTGCCGGTCCCCGCGACGACACGCGTGCGCTCAACGCCGGCATGGGTCAGGCGCTTTCTGCCGCCGGCCGCCCCTCCGACGCACTCGACGCCTTTAACGCCGCTACTGCCGATGGCATCTACCAGCTCACCTCCGAGCAGGCCGATGAGCTTGCCCGCGTGCACGATTCGCTTGCCGCACTGTCTGCCCAGACGGCTATGGCCACGGCTCCGGCGCCCGCGATGGACGCTCCTGCCGTTGATCCGCTCGATCCTACGGGCGCGACCGGCCAGTTTATGCCCGATCCCTCGGACACCGGCTTCTTTACGCTGTCCGAGTCCGAGATGGTCCAGCAGGACCGTCAGGATCGTAAGCAGGCCAAGGTCCGTCGTCGCCATCGCCACACGGGCCTCAAAGTCTTCATCGTGCTGCTTCTGCTCATCTTGATCGCCGCGGGCGGTCTGGGCTTTGCCTACACGCGCGGCTTTGGCTTCCCGTCTCAGGAGTCTGTCGTTACCGATCTGTTCCAGGCTGCCGGCGACGGTGACACCGCAAAGGCCGAGTCTTGCCTGGCCTCGAGCCTGTCCGAGGACGCCAAGTCGATGATCATCTCCTCGATTCCGCAGGGTGCCACCGTGTCCGTCGAGGGCATGGATCAGTCCATGACCGAGACGACCGCCAAGGTGAAGGCTTCGCTGTCCAAGGGCGGCGAGCAGGAGTACACCGTCAAATTCGTGCGCTCCGACAGCCATATCGGCTGGGCCGTTTCCTCGCTCGATATGGATTTCTCGGCTGCTGACAACCAGTAGTGACCTTATGGGATTTAGCTTTGCCCGGCGCTTCACCGCAAGTGAGGTGCCGGGCTTGCGCTAGTATGATGAGCTAGTAGTTTTCCAGCAATCATCCAACACATCAGGAGTTGCGTTGTTTTCTTTGATGGATATGTTCTTCGGTAGCTATGCGGGCGATCTTGCCATCGACCTCGGCACCGCAAATACGCTTGTCTCCGTGCGCGGCAAGGGCATCGTCATCCGCGAGCCCTCCGTCGTCGCCATCGACAAGAACGACGAGCGCATCCTGGCGGTCGGTATCGAGGCAAAGCGCATGCTCGGCCGTACGCCCGGCAACATTGTGGCCGTTCGTCCCCTGAAGGACGGCGTCATCGCCGACTTCGACGTTACCGAGGCCATGCTTCGCTACTTTATCGACAAGGCGTCCGAGAAGCGCTATCCGTGGACTCCGCGTCCGCGTGTTGTCGTCTGCGTTCCCTCCGGCGTCACGTCGGTCGAGAAGCGCGCTGTCTTTGAGGCCACGATCCAGGCCGGCGCTCGCCAGGCCTACCTGATCGAGGAGCCCATGGCTGCTGCTATCGGCGCCGACCTGCCTGTCGAGGAGCCCACCGGCTCCATGGTCATCGACATCGGTGGCGGTACCACCGAGGTTGCCGTTATCGCTATGGGCGGCATCGTCGTCTCGCAGTCCATCCGTATTGCCGGCGACGAGTTCGATCAGGCCATCCTCACGCACGTTCGCGATGCCTACAACCTTGCCATCGGCGAGCGTACGGCAGAGGACATCAAGATCAAGGTCGGTTCCGCCGTGCCGCTCAAGGACGAGCTCGACGTCGAGGTCAACGGCCGCGACGTGATCACCGGTCTGCCCAAGACCGTGCGCATCGAGAGCGAGGAGATTCGTCGCGCACTCAACAAGCCACTCGACGAGATGGCCAAGGCCGTCAAGGACGCACTCGACGCTACGCCTCCCGATCTTGCCTCGGACCTTATGTACTATGGCATATTGCTGACCGGTGGCGGCGCGCTGCTGCGCGGTCTCGACGTGCGCCTGCGCGATGAGACCGGCGTTTCGGTCAACGTCAGCCCCACGGCGCTCGATAACGTCGTTAACGGCTGTGCCCGCGTGCTCGAGGCCAATGCGTTTGATGGCGGCTTCGTCCAGACCAATGCTTAATTTCCAAAAGGTGGATTCCATTTGGCACGATCTTCGGGTTTCTCCACAAATCTGAATACCAAGCGACAATCAACGGGTATGCGCCCGTTGATTGTTTTCAGCCTGATTTCGGTGTTGCTGCTCACGTTTTACATCCGCGAGGGCGAGGCAGGACCGATTCATGCCGTGCGTTCGGGCGTAACGACGATTACCTCGCCGGTGCGCTTTGTGGGTTCGGCTGTGGCGGCTCCCTTCAATGCGATCGGCAACGTGTTCTCTAACCTTACGGCGTCGCAGGACACGCTTGACGAGCTTAAGAAGCAAAACGAGGAACTGACCTCTAAGGTTGCTGAGCTCTCCGAGGCTCAAAAGACCGCTGAGCGTCTGGAGGGGCTGGTCGGCCTGCAGTCGACCTACAACCTCAAATCGACCGCTGCTCGTATCGTTGGTGCCTCTGGCGATGCCTGGACCTCGACCGTTACCATCGACAAGGGCTCTGCCGACGGCCTTACCATCAACATGCCCGTGACGAGTTCTGCCGGTGTTATCGGCCAGATTATCGAGGTATCGGCCAAAACGTCGACTGTGCGCTTGATTGGCGACGAGAACTCGGGCGTGTCCGCCATGGTGCAGGACACGCGCGCCCAGGGCATGCTGCAGGGTCAGGCTGACGGCACGCTGCGTCTTGAGTACGTGAGCGTCGACTCCGATGTTAAGGTTGGCGACATCATCGTGACCTCGGGCATCGGTGGCGTGTTCCCCAAGGGTCTACCGCTCGGCACCGTCTCGTCGGTTGAGAAATCGGCAAACGATGTGTACTACACCATTGTGGTGCGCGCCCAGACGACGGCCGAGAACAACGAGGAAGTGCTGGTCATTACCTCGCTGACCGACGAACAGTCGGCCTCGGATGAGGACGTGAGCACGGCCAACAGCACGCCGCAGGGAACGTCGCGCGATGCTGCGACCAAGACGAAGGACGAGAGCTCGGATGACAGTTCCGACACGTCCGAGACGACCGATTCCGGCTCGAGCGAATAGGGGGCATGTCCATGGATCTACACGAGCAGGGGATGAGCTCCCGCACGTTTGTGATCGCCGCCATTGTGTGCGTGCTGCTGCAGGCAGGCCTGGCACCGCAGATCTCCATTGCGGGCGGTCGCGTCAACTTCATGATTATCCTGGTGTGCCTAAGCGTGTTCTCGGGCGACCCGGTGTGATATCGATAAAGGCTTCGTCGATGGATACGCGCTCAACGCGC
>URHU01000059.1:0-10955 GCA_900547715.1 uncultured Collinsella sp.
CGCGTAAGATCGTCGGCAGCGTCAGATGTGTATAAGAGACAGGTAGAGCAGGCCATCGCCGGCGCCGAAGCCGCGGTCCCCGGCTGCCATGGAAGCTATACCGTGACAGGCGACCGACCCGCTATCGAGCGCGACCCGAACTCTCCCCTTCTAGCTGCACTCAAGTGCGCAGCAGACGATGTGACGGGCGCGGACACGACCGTCGGCTTCTTTACCGGCTACACCGACACTGCCGTCATTGCCGGCAAGACGGGTAACCGCAATTGCATGAGCTACGGTCCCGGGTCGCTCGCGCTCGCGCACAAGCCCAACGAATATGTGCCCCACGCCGATATCGTTCGTTGTCAGCAGGTGCTAATCGCGCTCGCCGATAACGTGCTCTGGGACGCGAGCGGCCAAGTTGGGGCATAATAAGCCGCGAACAAACCGACTCGTGCGTTAGGACCGCCCATGAAAGCACTTCCGTTTCCCTGCATCCGCCCGGCTCAGGACCGCGTGCTCGAGGCGCTGCCTGCAATGGGCAGCATCCTGAGCGGCAACGATGCTCTGCGCGGAGCCATTGCCGATGGTCTGATGCTCAAGGACCCGGGTGCGGCGTATTACGTGTACGAATGCTCGGGCGAGCCGGGACGTGTGACGGGTGTCGTGGCGATCTGCCCGGTTGGTGCGCTGGCGGGCGGCGACGCGGTTGCCGCCGATACGACCGCCGCTGCGCGCGCAATCGCCGACCTCAAGGTACAGCCCCGTCCCGTAACGCTTGTCTACGAAGCCTCTCCCGTCATGGATATCATCCTCGGCGCCGCAAAAGAGGGCGCTTCACTCTATGCCGTCACCGACCCCGCCGGCATTACGCACCGCGTGTGGGAGGTCAAGCGCGAGGACGCCGTCGGGGCCATCCGCGCCATGCTCGACCAGGCGCCGGAGCCGGCACTGGCCGACGACCCTGCCTACGCTGTCGCACTAGTCGAGGCATCACAGCTCCTGACCGACGATGCACGTGCCGCCGGCACCTACACGGGCAAAGAGCCGTTCAACTTTGCCGTAGCTGCGCTCTTCCCCGCCGCGCAGGTCAGCGGCGGCGCGGCGCAGGTTCCGACGGGTCTGCTCACGCACCAGGTCGCGCGGTTCTAGCAAGACCAGACCGTCCAGCATAAAAATCGGCAGCCCAACAAACAGGGGGCGGAGATGCAGCAGGTACATGCATCTCCGCCCCTTTTGCGTCGAGAAGTTATGCCGACGACCCGTGCCGCCGCGCTCGCGTTATCCGCGCTGCGGACCCGCAGTAGCCACGAGCGGTTCAAGCCCCAGCTCGCGCGCGTAGTCTTCCTGCGTAAAGACTTCGACCAGTTCAAACGTATCGGCCGCATCGTCAAACGCAAAATGCAGCACTGAGCAGTTGCCCGGCACGCGTTCGCGCTCGTCGGCCGCCGCGCCCCGCACGTGGTCCAAAAACTCCTTGATAGCCGAACCGTGGCTCACCGCGAGCACGCACTCGTGGTCCGGACGTCGCATAAGATCGGTTATCGTCGCCGCCATGCGCTCGCGCACCTGCATCTGGCCCTCGCCGCCAAACTGACGATAGAAATCTCGCCACGGGCGCTCGGGCATAAGCATCACGCGCTCGGCCTCAAAGTCGCCAAAGAACCACTCACGCAGACCGTCCAGGCGCTCGTACGCCAAGCCCGGCCACAGGTTGGCGATAGTCTGCTCGGTGCGATGAAGTGTGGAGGTGTAGGCATGATCGGGTTCAATGCCGCGCGCACGCAAGAACATGCCGGCACGCGCCGCCTGGTCGCATCCCAGCTGCGTGAGCGGCGAGTCACTCCAACCCTGAATAATGCGCTTAAGGTTGAATATTGTCTGCCCATGACGAACCAGATACAGGTCTTTATTCATAGGGGTCCTTTCGTTCGTTACCAATCAAGGAGCGAAAACGCACCGTCGCAATAGCCAAAATGAAGCACGGCACCGTTGTCGGGTAGCTCTCCCCTGCCAGTCACATACTCAAGAAACTCCTGGCAGGAAGAGCCGTGGGAGACTGCCAGCACACAGTCGTGCTGCGGCCTGGCCATGATGTGGGACAGCGCCGCGACCATGCGCGACTGGAGCTCGCCTTCAGACTCGCCACCAAAGGCCACCGGATAATCACCCCAGGGCTGCGGCGGCATCTCGCGATTTGATGTACCCTCCAGCGAGCCCAAATGCCACTCGCGCAGGTCATCGACCAGCTCTATCGAGCGGCCCTCACCAGCAATTAGCTCAGCCGTACGCCGCGCCCGGCCCAACGGGGAGGAATACACACGGTCAAAGGTCACGCCACGCGCCTCAAACGCCGCGCGCGTCGCCAGCGCCTGCTCGCGCCCGCGCGCCGTAAGCGGCGAATCGTGCCCACCCTGCAAAATGTTCTGCACATTGAGCTCAGTCTGCCCATGCCGCACCAAATACAAATCTGCCACACGTCCTCCCCTCGCACCACCGCAAAGGGGACAGGTACCTTTGTGGTGGTTTACCGCCGGATCACACCGCGGTGACGCTCAACTACACCAGTACGTCGACAAGCGAGCGCTTGGGTACGTGGTGCACCTGCGCCTCGTCGCGCCAATAATTGATGGAGCCGTCGGGGTTGGAATCGATCGCATCGATCACCTGTGTCTCGGCCGGAACGCCAAACGCCATGATCAGCTTGAGCTCATACTTGTCGTTATCGAGCCCCATGGCATCGATCGCGTGGGGCGTAAAGGCCTTGAACATGCAGGCTGCCACCTCGGGCGTGGCGCTGCGGGCGGCGAGCATCATCGTCTGCGCGGCAATGCCCGTGTCGACCTCGGTAATGGGAGCGGCTGGCTTGCCCGGAACGGCGCGCTCAGCAAGAATCGCGATGTAGCCGGTCGGGCGCTCGCCCTCATCGGGACCCGGCCAATCCTTGAGCGCACCGGCCCATGCAAGCTCGTCAAATACACGCGCGCAGTCCTCTGCACCGCTTACCACATGAAAACGCAGACGCTGAGCATTGGCACCACAGGGAGCCAGGTGCGCAAGTTCCGCCAGCTCGAGCAAAAACTCGCGCGGCACTCGCATAGACCCGTCAAAGCGACGGCACGTGCGGGCGCGGCGAACCAACGCATCAAACGCGTCCAAGCCGAGCTTTTCGCAACCCTGCTTTGCCATCGATTCGACACTCGACGGTGCCTCGGGAACTGCTTCGTTCATAGGGACCCCCAATACAAGCCAATTGTCCTTAGGAAAATCTAACCTAAAACGTAGGCAATAACGAACAGGGCTGCAATGTTCTACACCTGTTGAATAGAAAATCGCGACGTGGGGAACAACGGAAACAACTCGGGACCTTTGGGTTACGTTTCGCCCTCCCCGACCCATACGCCAGCGCCTTTAGGCGATACTGGTTGTAACGATCAAGGCTTACGCCGCACGGAAAGGAGACATTATGGGCATCTTTAAGAACGATGACCAAAAATCGAGCCAGTTTGGATTTGACGAGAAAAGCATGGCGGGCAAAGCCGTCAAGGCCGTACGCTGGATCTACGCCATCACGGGCGTCTTAGCGCTCATTGCTGGTATCGCGCTGCTTTTTGCACCCGCCAAGTCCCTCGTCTTTTTGACGACTGTCCTGGGTTTTTACTTTGTAATCACTGCTGCCATTAGGCTGTTCACTGCCATTTTTGAGCCGCTGCTGCCCACCGGCTGGCGCGTGACGAGCATCATCTCCAACCTACTCATTATCTTGGGCGGCGTCATAATCCTGCGCAACCAGGCCTTCTCGACCGCGACGCTCACCACGATGGTGGTTATCGTGGCCGGCTTTGGCTGGATTGTCGAAGGTGTCATGTCCATTCTGGAGTCCGAGCTTTCGTCCAACCGCGCCCTCGCTATCCTGAGCGGCGCACTCTCCATCATCGCCGGCATGTTCGTGTTTATCTATCCGCTGTGGTCGGCCAAGATGCTCGTTATCTTTAGCGGCGCCGCGCTGCTGGTGTTTGGCGTTACGCTGATTGTTCGCGCTATTCAATTTGGCAAACTGGTGCACTAGATGCCGCGAACGCTCTTTATTGATGCCGACGCCTGCCCGGTCACGCGCGAGTCGATTGATTGCGCGCGGCGAGCGGGCGTCGCCGTTGTTATCGCCGGCAACAGCACGCAAAACCTGGAACGGCACATTCGCCGCGACGACCCGCGTGATGCCGAGCACGCGCGACGCGGCTTTTGGGTCACGACGCTCGATGTGAGCGTGGGCGCCGACAGCGCCGACTTTGCCATTGTCGAACGCCTGCAGGCGGGCGACGTAGTCGTGACGCAGGACATTGGCTTGGCGAGCATGGTGCTCGGCCGCGATGCCGCCGCAATCGGTGTGCGCGGGCGCGTCTACGACAAGGCGACCATCGACATGCAACTGTTTATTCGCCACGAGGAAAAGAAGGTACGCCGCGCCGGGGGACGCACTCGCGGACCGGCGGCATTTACCAGCGAAGACCGGGCCCGCTTTAAACGCAACCTCACCGAGCTGCTGCACTAACCAAGGTAGATTTTTGGGACATGCCTAAAAATCTACCTTTTTGTTTTGAGCGGTGTGAGCGCTCGGAATCCATAGCTCAACAAAAAAATGGGCTTCAAAATGCCATGCGTCGCCGCATTGCGCTGGCGCCGAGCATGGCTATTTGAAGCCCATTTTTTAGGTCCACTTAGAGGCCGAAGGCGGATAGGATAAGGCCCCAGCCGGCGCCGATGACGTACATCATGACCAGGAACACGGCGTTTTCACGAGCGCTGCGGTTGGTGCGGAACAGGACAAGATAGCCCACGCCGGCGGAAATGAGCGTGCCGGCGAGCATCGGCGCCAGCTGTAGCGCGCCCTCCAGGTACAGCTGCGTAATGACCACGCTGGCCGAGCAGTTGGGGATCAGGCCGACGAGTGCCGAGCCCAAGACGGCGAGCGTCTCGTTGCCACGCAGAAACTGCTCGATCGCGGACTCTCCGAAGGTCTCGAGCACGGCGACCAGAATCAGCGTCACCAGGAAAATGAATACCGACACCCGCACGGTATGCGAGATCGCGCTGCGGATGATCGACAGGACAGGCGTCCCTTCGTGGGAGTGGGAGTGACCGTGACCATCATGGTGTTCATGTTCGCCCTCATGATCGTGATCGTGGCCATGTCCGTGTTCGTGCTCATCCTCGTCTTCATCACAACCGCAATGGTCGCGCTCGCACAGCTCATGGATGTGGTCGGCGCTCACGCCTGCCTCGGCCACCTCGTCGATGATGTCACCGCCGCTGTGGTCGTCGTGCGCGCAGTTCACGTGGGCCGGGTTGGCCGCGGTTCCCAGCACGGTACGGCGAATCGCCGCGTGCGCGCGGGCGTTACGGCGCAGGCCGCGGATAGCCGCGTCCACGATAAAGCCCGTGACCAGCGCGATCAGTACCTTCGAAGCCAAAAGCATCGCCATGGTCTGCACGGGAACCTGCTCGGCAAGTAGCAGCGGCAGCATCTCGTCGGAGGTCGAAAGGAACACCGCCACCAACGTGCCCAAGGTCACGACACGGCCGGCGTACAGCGTTGCTGCCATGGCCGAAAATCCGCACTGCGGCACAATGCCCAGCAGCGAGCCAACCACGGGACCCGCAGCGCCGGCGCGCTTGATAGCGCCGTTGACGCGGTCGCCCGCAACGTGCTCCAAGGTCTCGAGGGCCAGATACGTCACCAACAAAAACGGCACCAGCGAGAGCGTGTCCTTGCCGGCGTCGAGCAGAATATCAATCAGCAAATCCATGACGGATGGAACCTTTCGTGTCTTTCGGCAGCATTGTAAAAGTCCTAGCGGTCAACTAGGGTATTGTAGTAGTCCCGGGCGCGGTGCCAATAGTTGCCCATGGTAAACTATCATCTCGCCATAACTCAGTAACCTCGAGCCGCACAACGCGGCCCGTCCAAGGAGTAGCATATGAACGTATCGCAAGCACTCGAATACGAGCGCCAGCCGTTTATCCCCATGTTTATCTATGGCGATCACGGCGCCATGGAGTCCGAGCGCCAGAAGGGCGAGGAGGCCCTTAAGGTGCTCGAAACCGAGTACTTTACCGCCGAGGGCGACCCCGGCTTCGACTTTGCCACCGTACGCGACCTGGCTGACCGCAACCGCGACCTGTGCGACCAGATTGGCGAGGCACGCCTGCGCAACGTGACGCCCGCGACGCTTTCGCGCGGCCTGTCCGATGCCGACACCTGCGCGGCCATCGGTAAGATGCAAAAGCGCACCGCCGCGTCGGTTATGCGCGAGATCCGTGGCGACCGCGACGCGCTCGGCGTGGCCTACGCCCGCAAGCCCATCCAGGGCACCGTGCTCGGTATCGACATCGAGACCACCGGCCGTGCGCCTGAGCGTGGTTATATCATCAACGTGGGCTGGGAGATCATGGAGCTCACCAGCGACGCCGTCCCGCATGACGCCGAGGCACACTACTGCGGTCTACCCGACATCTACCGCGGCGAGGATGTGCCGTTGTCGAATATCCACCACATCACCTGGGACGACATCGACGGCAAAAAGCCGTTCCGCGAGAACAAGGAACTGCAGAAGCAGCTGCTCAAGCTTATGAAGAAGTACCCGTACATGGCGCATAACGCCGCGTTCGAAGACAGTTGGTTCAAGATCCACCTGGACGGTTACGCCGAGGCACGCCGCGCCGGCAAGATCATCGTCATCGACTCGCGCCAGATCTGCCGCAGCTTGGATGCCGACGTCCGCTCGCTCCCCCGCGAATCCGCGCCCGCCGCGCTCGAGAACTGGGCCCGCCGCCGCGGCACCCTCGCCGCCGACGCCAACGAGCAGCACCTGGGCCTGGACGACACCGACCTCATGCTCCGCACGGTGCAGGCCGAGTTCAACCTCAAGAACCTGTTTGCCAAGTAGAAACGCCTGCGACAAACCCCGGCGTAGATCACAAGCGGCCTCGCAGCGGAAAACCCCGCAGCGAGGACGCCCTACGTTCCACAGATAGATCTGCCATCACAAATTCTGAACCCTCATTTTGAACGATTTCGACCAATTCCCAACACGTAATTCGTTGTCGGATGGTGATGCATCGATATCAAATGTGCAGCAATTGAGTATTTATATGCTATAGCTAAGCTGCGAAAACTTTTATTTAGGGCATACCAACCCATAATTGCGTCAAGCTTTTGGACAGCATTTGGCTAGACCTCTAAAACGACTTTTCCACTCAGCGCCATCAACACGGCATTAGCTGACACGATATATAGCATGAGTATCGTATTGTCACATACCACTGCAAAAGCGGTCTACCAGGCCGCGCATTCGGTGTCTGCGAAAGGCATCGAGTCCTGTAACCCTGCCGCGATTTACGGATCATGTCCCACCGGAACGCTCCTTGACGCAGCCGCAGAATGGCTCACCAAACATGATGTTTCCCTCGACGCAAATGATTCCCTCGAGGTAATGGTGTTTGATCGCAGGAACGCGCGCTACGCGATGGACTGTCAATGCCACGTTTCTTCAAAACGATTCTCGAACTCACGCTTTGTAGAGCTTAAAGATGGCATCTTCGTTGTTGGCGTTGAGCTTTGCGCACTTCAGGCCGCCACCTATCTTTCTTTTCGCGAAATAGTGGAGTACTACTTTGAACTGTGCAGCGCTTACTCCCTTGGAACCGACTCTTCCACCTCCTATACCGAGCGTTTCGCGCTCACCTCGACCGAGAGATTAAAACAGTTCTTTAATTCCATTACCAGATGCGACGGTCTGGCTCTTGCCCGAAAGGCGATCCAATGTGTGCGCGACGGATGCCGGTCTCCTATGGAAACGGCCTTTGTCATGATGCTAACGCTGCCCAAAAGCGAAGGAGGGCTTGGTATTAAGGGAGTTGAGACCGATTACGAGGTGCAGGTCACCGCTGCAGCGAAGAATCTCACGAGACGCAAAAAGTTCTTTATGGATGCGTATCTAAAGAAATCTCGCACAGACATTGAATACAACGGTTTTTATCATGACGCGGAAGAAGACCGCGCCATCGATGAGGAACGCAAGAATGCGCTTGCGTCCATGGGATACGGAATCATCACCGTCAGTCGTTATTCCTTTATGCATGCCAGCGCTTTCGTTAGGGTCATGGAGGCGATCCAACGAAAAGAGGGCATACGCCCCTCGCGTCTGCCAAAAGACTTTCAAATCATGCAAGAAGACCTGAGACAGTTTGTACTCAGAAGGTTTATTGAGGAGAAGAAACGAATCCAGGAGGAGCTTCGCCAGGATTCCGAAGAGCGCCAACGAATCGACCTCGAAAAAGCAATGCTCGAAGGCATCACATTGGACGATCCGACGATTAACGAGGCTCCGGCAATCGATGACATGCAGACTGTCGAACCCGACAGCCCATCACTCAACCAAACAAGCAGCTTCGCGCCCGAGGGCAGGATCTTCGGGGCCGGAAGCTAGACCGGCTAACAAGGTGGGCACCTTAGCGACGTGCAAAATTGCGAGTATTCAGCAGAGCCGGGTGTCTATCACCCTCGAGTGGATCCAAATGTGAAGCGAAATCACTCTTGCGTGAGAGCGTTAGGCAACATTTGAGGAAGAACTCATCGGATTAACACCCTAAGATAACTCTTGAACTGCATTATATGGCCTGCAATAAATTAACGGACCCCCTATCGTTGCAGAATACTCCAATTTTTGCACGGCTCAGGGGCACCCACCCCGGCATCGGCTATCAAAACCGCTCACTCCGGGATCTCGTCCACTATTCCCCATCATTTTGTGCAACGAATTACCTGAACGTCATTGACATATGAACATACACTCATATAATCGGAAGCAAGTTATATGAGCGCATGTTCATATGAAAGGATATTGCAATGAGCATCCGCGTTGATGAAACGAAACTCGACATCGAGGCCACCGAACCCGCGATCCCGACCACCTGCTCGCCCGAGGACCTTCCCGACGAGGAGCTTCTCTACGACCTCGCCGACCTGTTCAAGGTCTTCAGCGACACCACGCGCATCAAGATCCTCTATGCCCTCATGGGCCGCGAGCTCTGCGTGGCAGACATCGCCGAAGCGACCGAAACCTCGCAGTCCGCGGTGTCGCACCAGCTGCGCACACTCAAGCAGTCGCACCTGGTTAAATTCCGGCGCGACGGGCGCAATATCCTCTACTCGCTCGCCGACGACCACGTCTACACCATGCTCAACCAAGGCATGAGCCACATCTGCGAATAGCGACCAACCACGGTACCAGCGCGGCCTGCACCCAAGCCGCAAATACAGAGAAAGGAACCCACCATGAAAAAGCAGTTTAAACTCGACGAGATCGACTGCGCCAACTGCGCGCGCGAGCTTCAGGACGAGCTGGCCAAGCTCGAGGGCGTCAAATCCGTGTCCGTCAACTTTATGACCCAGAAGCTGACGCTCGAGGCTGATGATGCTGAGTTCGACGAGGTGCTCAACCGCGTTGTAGAGTTTACGGCCGACGCCGAGCCGGACTGCGAGATCATTCTCTAGCCCAGGTTTACGCCAACCTGCAAGGCCGCGATTGCCGCGGCCTTTGCTCGCGAAATTATATGAGCGAGTGTTCATACATTCAAATGGGAGGATACGAGTCATGGCCACCGCCGACCCCAAGAAGAAAAAGAAGAAGCGCAAGAAGAAAGAGTCACTCGAGCATAAGCGCAACCGCATCCTGGTAGCGCTGGGCATTTTTGCCGTGGTGTACGCCCTCGATGAGTTCGGCACCTTCACCGCCGCATTCGGTACCCCGGGCGACATCTACGCCAGCTTTATGCTGTTCCTCATACCGTTTTTGATTGCCGGCTACGACGTGCTGCAAAAGGCATTCAATAACATCCGCCGCGGCAAGGCCTTCGACGAGAGTTTCCTTATGGCAGTCGCGACCATCGGCGCGTTTGCCATGGTGCTCTTCCCCGATACCGACCCGCACATGGCCGAAGGCGCCGCCGTCATGCTGTTCTACCAGGTCGGCGAGCTGTTCCAGGCATACGCCGTGGGCAAAAGCCGTAAATCGATCAGCGCCATGATGGACATCGCACCCGACTACGCCAACGTCGAGCAACCCGACGGCACGCTCGAACAGGTCTTCCCCGATGACATCGCCGTCGGCACCGTGATTGTGGTCAAGCCCGGTGAGCGCGTGCCCATCGACGGCGTCATCGTCGAGGGCGAAACCCAGCTCGACACCGCCGCCCTTACCGGTGAGTCGGTCCCCCGCCCGGCCAAAACCGGAGACGATATCATCAGCGGCTGCATCAACATGACGGGGCTCATCCACGTGCGCACCACCAAGCCCTTTGGCGAGTCCACCGTCGCGCGCGTCCTGGAGCTCGTAGAAAACGCCAGCGAAAAGAAGGCGCGCACCGAGAACTTCATCACGCGCTTTGCCCGCATCTACACGCCCGCCGTCACCGGCGCTGCCGCGGTACTCGCGCTCGGCGGCGGCTTGGTCACCGGCGCCTGGTCCGACTGGATTCTGCGCGGCCTGACCTTCCTGGTCGTCAGCTGCCCGTGCGCGCTCGTGATCAGCGTGCCGCTGAGCTTCTTTGGCGGCATCGGCGGCGCGTCCAAGCTGGGCGTTCTCATCAAGGGTTCTAACTACCTCGAGACGCTCGCCGACGTGGACACCGTCGTCTTTGACAAGACGGGCACCCTCACCAACGGCACGTTCTCGGTGGTCGCGGTACACCCCGAGGCCGGCTATACCGAGCAGTCGCTGCTCGAAGTCGCAGCCCTTGCTGAGTCGTTCTCCGATCACCCCATCGCGCAGTCCGTGCGTGTCGCCTACCAGGGCGAGGTCGACCCCAAGCGCGTTAGCAACTCTGCCAACGACGCGGGCCACGGCGTGACGGCAACCATCGACGGCTGTCTCTTATACACATCTGACGCTGCCGACGATCTTACGCGTGTAGAT
>URHU01000060.1:0-10673 GCA_900547715.1 uncultured Collinsella sp.
GTACGCTTGAACTGAGAAGGGGGAGGCCTCGCGGCCTCCCCCTTTTTTGCGTTTATGGGGCGTAAATGACTCAATTACACCAGACGATCTTATCGTTTTTGGTATTGAGCCCTTATTTAAAGAAGATAAATCTAATAACAAGGGCAACTGCTATGGCCACAATGATCAAAAGCAGGATTGTCAGTCGATGCTGCTTGCGTCTTTTACTTGACGAAACGAAGATTGATTTTCCCTGTTTTGGCGTTTCGAGATAGCGAGCCGAATGCGTCAAGGTTTGCTTGGGTCGAGAACCTCTTTGTTGATGAGCGGCTGATGCTTTCAGTGGCTCATCACTAGCTGCGCTGTTTTTAGATAATGGTGCGTCTTTTAGATATACAGGGTCTCCCGAGGCGACGCCCATATGTTTACGTCCCGTTTGGGCATCCTCGAGTGTTTGATATCGATTTCTCGTCACATACTCGGGCTCCGGATCATTAATGGGCTCTTGCGAGATGTGGGGGCGATGGAACCGCGGCGGCTGCGTGGAAGTATCTTCCCCCCGTGTCGGCATAAACATTTTGTTCTGGTTTTGGTCGTCCATGATGCCCTTTAGCTCGTTACCAACAACGTGTACGCGCTCATTGTAAGCCCCTTGCTATTTGTAGCTGTGAACATACTTGTTATTTAAGCTCTGGTTCAAAGAACCTTAACCTTATTAAAACCTGAGTCAAACACACTTAGATATGCTTATAGTACTAGACTCAAAAAACTTTATAGTCGATGTATATATGAGCACTGGGTGGGCATATATAAGAGCGTCAAAAGAAGTCCCGGTCACCTAGAAGATGGCTCGGCAGTCCTTAAAAGGAGTGGTAAACATGGCAAGCATGGTTCCTTATCGTTCGGTTTTTGGCGTTCGTCCTTCTGCTAGCTCGCTGTTCGATCTGTTTGATGATATGACCGACCTTGCAAACAACTCGATTGCTTCCAAGGCGTTTCCCGTTGATGTTGAGGATAAGGGCGACGGCTATGAGGTCAAGGCCTATCTGACCGGTGTCGCCAAGGACGATATCGATGTCGAGCTCAATGAGGGCCGTCTGTCCATTAGCGTGAATGTCGAGGAAGACGAGGAGAACGAGGGCAAGAACTTCCTGCAGAAGGAGTTCAGCTCGTACAGCGCGACGCGTGGCGTATATCTAAAGGACGCTTCGAGCGAGGGCCTCTCGGCTAAGTACGCTGACGGCATCCTGACCGTTACGGTTCCCAAGATCGTCGAGAAGAAGAACGTTACGAAGATCTCCATCGACTAACTTCGTTGGTGTTCTGCGCTATTAAAAGACAGCAAAAGGGGCTGGGAAGCGATTCTCGGCCCCTTTTGCTGTCTAGGACAGTCTATTGAATGGTTGCCGGCTGATACTGACTCGCGGGGCGTATCGAGAGTTTTCGCGATCCTTGGAGAAGGGTTGCGGAGCTGCCGACCTCGTTATCCAGGGTTGCGGCCAGAGCTTTGGCATAGCTTTTGACGGTAAGGCTCGGACGATTGTTATCTTGGCTGATATGCATGGCAATGAGCTGTTCGGTGCGATCGGTAACAAGTTCGCGCGCGGCTTCGGCGGCTTGGCTGTTGGAGAGGTGTCCCCTTGCAGACAGGATGCGCTCCTGAAGAAAGCGGGGATATTCTCCCTCGCGCAGCATGATCACATCGTGGTTGCTTTCGAGTGCGAGGACTCGACAATCTTTGAGGGTGTTCATGGCTTGGCTCGATAGCTCTCCGGTGTCGGTGGCAAAGCCGATGGAATCATCGAGGGCGTCGAATCGATAACCGACTGGATTGATGACATCGTGTGATGTTGAGTAGGTTTGCACGTGGATCCCGGCGATGGATAGGGCGTCGCCGGGATCGAATTCCTCGACAGGCAGATGCGAAAGATTTTCTTTGCTCGAAAGTGTGCCCCTGCTGGCAAAGAGGGGGCCGTGCCAGTGCTTGCACCAGACATCGAGACCTTTGATGTGATCGCTATGCTCATGAGTAATGAGAAGAGCCGAGACGTTGTCTGCCGAGAGCCCCAGTTCTGCCATGCGCTTTAATGTCTCGCGGCGAGACAGTCCGTCATCGACCATAATGAGCCCCTGCGGGCCCTCGATGAGTGCGCAGTTGCCTTTAGAGCCACTGCCGAGGATATGAAGGTGCAGACGAGACATAAGATTCCAAAGGATACAATGGGTGCGGACGAATAGAGGAGGAAGCAAATGCCTACGGTATCTCAGCATTATGGACACCATACCGTGCCTGGGGCAGTCGATGAGACCCGAACGAGGCAGCAGGCTGCTCCTGTCGTGCTCATGGTATCAGGCGGCGCGGACTCGACGGCACTGCTTCTTATGGCGTGCACATCAAAGCTGGATATCCAAGACGGGCGCGGTGTTGCCCCCATTGCTCGCGAGCGCCTGCATGTGCTGCATGTAAACCATCATCTGCGCGGCAAGGCGTCCGATGGCGACGAGGCCTTTGTGCGTGAGCTCTGCGCGAAATATGGTTTACCGCTGTGCGTGGAGCACGCTTATTTTGATGGGGAGTCGGGCAATATTGAGGCCGCGGCCCGCGAAGTGCGCTATGCCGCGGCGCGGAGGTATGTTCGCGAGCTCTGCGCCCAGACGGGGGCACCGCGAACGGCGGCTCGTATCTGCACCGCGCACACGTCTTCGGATCGCGCGGAAACGTTTTTGATGAACGCGATTAAGGGTTCGGGGCCCGCTGGCCTATCGAGCATTCCTCGCCGGAGGAATATCGTGGTACGTCCCTTGCTCGACCTAACTCATGGCGAGCTCGTGGGCTATCTACAGGTACATGGTCAGCCGTGGCGTGAAGACGAGAGCAATGAGGATATCTCGTATCTGCGAAACTACGTGCGCCATCGGGTAATGCCAGTGGTGGCGCAGCGCAACGCGAGCGTCTGCAAGACGATTGGCGCCGCCTGCGAGATCTTAGGCGATGAGGACGCGTTTTTGTCTCAACTTTCGGCACAGGCGTTTCGAAGCTGTTTGCGCAAAGAGGCAGCGGGTGCGCTGGTGCTCGATGCCAGGCGCCTGGCTGCGGCCGAGGTGGTAATCGCGCGGCGCATCGTGCGACTGGCGATTAAGCGCATCGATCCGGACGCTCGTCCCGAGATGCGACATGTGGAGCGAGTCCTTTCCTGCGTTGCCGAGGGCACCGGCTCGGTCACGCTTCCGGCGGGGATTGACGCACGCATTGAGTTTGGCATGCTGGCGTTTAAGGCGCCGGTGGCTCGCGAGGGCCTGGTCGCGGACTGGGTTACCGTGCCCGGTCGTTTGCCGTTGGGCGGGGGACGTATGCTGGTCACAGAACCGATGGCTGTTGAGCCGGGATGCGATATCGTGCGCCGCGCCCGTGAGCTTGCGGCTGCCGGGGAAGTGACAGCTTTGGTAGACGCGGCTGCCCTGGGTTTTGCCGACAGCGATAGTGAGCGGATCCTGGCGGGCTCGCGTGGCGAGATCCCTGCCGAGGCGCGATTGGCGCGCCTGTGGGTGGACGGTCCCGCGCCGGGAGACGTGATGTGCCCGTTAGGGATGAGTGGCCGAAGCAAGAAAGTATCCGATTTGCTAGGTGAGGCTCGCATTCCCGTTTCCGAGCGCGCCGGCGTGCCCATGGTGAGGACGGCGCCGGGGGGTGCCGTGGTGTGGGTCGCCGGAGTTCGCGCGGACGAGCGTTTTAAGTGCACGGCCGCAACGCGCGTGGCATATCTGCTCCGCGTGGTCGATGCGGAATAGCGTCCCACGCCTGCTATTCTGTGCGACGTTGACGGTATTCCCGCGCTGATGGCGCACGGGCTGGTAAATTTACCTCGTGCGCTGCTAGAATGTGTAGTTCGCGTCCATACGGCGGTGTGTGGGCGATAAGCACAAGAAAGGGTTGTCATGGCTTCTCAACATCCGGATATCGAGAAGGTTCTGTTCACGCAGGAGGATATCGACGGTATCGTCTCTCGCCTGGGCGAGGAGATTACGCGCGACTACGCGGGTAAGGATCTGGTGCTGATTGCGGTCCTGCGCGGCGCCGTGGTCTTTATGGGCGACCTGATGCGTAAGATCGAGCTGCCGACCAACATCGATTTCATGGCTGTTTCGAGCTACGGCGACGGTGTGAAGTCCTCGGGTATCGTGCGTATCATTAAGGACCTGGATATCGACATCCGCGGTCGCGACGTGCTGATCGTCGAGGATATTCTGGACTCGGGCCTGACGCTCAAGTATCTGATGAAGAACCTCGAGAGCCGCAAGCCCGCTTCTCTGGAGGTCGCCGCCTTCCTGTGGAAGGACGTTGAGGACCGCGTCTCGGCCATCACGCCCAAGTATGTTGGAACCCATTGCCCCGATGCCTTTGTGGTGGGCTACGGCCTCGACTATGCCGAGCGCTATCGTAACCTTCCGTATCTGGGCATTTTGAAACCGGAGGTTTATTCGTAAGATGCCCGACGACCGTAACGATAACAATTCCCAGACTCCCCGGGAGCCTAAGATCCCGGGGATGCCCGGAGGCAAGAAGCCCACGCGTACGGGCTGGCTGTATTTTATTTTGGCTTGCGCGCTTCTGGGCTATGCCTTCTTTAATATGGGTTCCGGCTTTGCCAGCTCCAGCAATACCGTTAAGCTCGCGACGAGCGAGATGGTCAGCGCCATCAAGCAGGATCGCGTCGAAGATCTGACCTATACGGTTCAAGACGGAAGCGTGACGGGTCATTACTGGAAGACAAAAAAGGACAAGGGCGATACGAGCGAGCTCAAGAGCTTCTCTTCGACCTATGTCGGCTCCGATTCGCTTGCCGAGCTCATGGCGGAGCACCCCGATACCAAGTACATCGTCAACACCAACGATCCCGATTTTTGGGGCGACTTGGCGATGAGTGTGCTTCCGACGATCGCCCTTATCGCCATCATGTTCTACTTTATGCGCCAGATGATGGGCGCCAACAACAGGAACATGCAGTTTGGCAAGACCAACGCCAAGACCAACGAGGCCACACGCCCCAAGGTCAAGTTTGAAGACGTTGCCGGAGTGGACGAGGCAGTCGAGGAGCTCGAGGAGATCCGTGACTTTTTGAGCGATCCGGATCGCTATCGCAAGCTGGGCGCCAAGATCCCGCGTGGCGTGTTGCTGGTTGGCCCTCCGGGCACCGGTAAAACGCTGCTGGCCAAGGCCGTTGCCGGCGAGGCGGGCGTGCCGTTCTTTAGCATCTCGGGTTCCGACTTTGTCGAGATGTTCGTAGGTGTCGGCGCCAGCCGTGTGCGTGACCTCTTTAAGGAGGCCAAGTCCCAGGCCCCGTCGATCATCTTCATCGATGAGATCGATGCCGTGGGACGTCAGCGCGGAGCTGGCTTGGGCGGCGGTCACGACGAGCGCGAGCAGACGCTCAACCAGCTGCTGGTCGAGATGGACGGCTTTGAGGAAAGCGAGTCGGTCATCCTGATCGCTGCGACCAACCGTCCTGACATCCTGGATCCGGCATTGCTGCGTCCCGGCCGTTTTGACCGTCAGGTTACGGTCGACCGTCCGGATGTGAAGGGCCGCGAGCAGATCTTGCGCGTGCATGCCGAGAACAAGCCGATGGACGAGGACGTTAAGTTTGAGAAACTCGCCCAGATGACCGTTGGCTTTACTGGCGCCGATTTGGCGAACCTGCTCAACGAGTCTGCGCTGCTGGCTGCCCGCCGCCATCGTTCCGTGATCTCGATGGACGAGGTCGAGGAATCGATGGAGCGTGTGATTGCCGGACCGCAGCGCAAGGGTCGCGTGATGACCGAGGCCGAGCGCACCACGATTGCCTACCACGAGAGCGGTCACGCTTTGGTGGGCCACATCCTGGAGCACTCCGATCCGGTCCACAAGATCTCGATCGTCAGCCGCGGTCAGGCTCTGGGCTACACGCTGCAGCTTCCGCAGGAGGACCACTTCCTCAAGACCAAGAACGAGATGCTCGACGAGCTCGCCGTGTTCTTGGGCGGCCGCGTTGCCGAGGAGCTCATGTGCGATGACATTACGTCGGGCGCGAGCAACGACCTGGAGCGTGCGACCAAGATGGCGCGCGAGATGGTTACGCGTCTGGGCATGAGCGAGGAGCTGGGCACGCAAGTGTTTGGCGAGGCGCAGCATCAGGTATTCCTTGGTCGCGATTACGCCGATCACCAGGATTACTCCGAGGAGACGGCGCGCCGCATCGATATCGAGGTTCAGCGCATTATGCGTGAGGCCCATCGTCGTGCGGTCGAGATCCTGGACGCCCGTCGCGATCAGCTCGATCTGATGGCGAAGGTGCTGCTTGAGCGCGAGACTGTCGAGGGCGACGCCGTGAACGCCCTGCTCGACAACGAGTGGGATGCCTACCTTGAGCGCGAGGGCGATATCCTGGCGGCCAAGGAGGAGCGCAATGCCAAGGCGGCCGGCATGCCGACCAAGAAGCGCACGCCTCGTATGAGCGAGGAGGAGCTGGCGGCTGATGCCGCGGCCTTTGCGCAGGCGGCCATGCAGGAGGATGCCGAAGCCGCATCCGATGATGACCATGCCGTCGTCGATGCCGACACCGACGCCGACAAATAGTCTTTGTGGCGAAAGCCTCCGCGGGGAAACCTGCGGAGGCTTTTTTGAGCGATATTGGGCCATCTGTTGATTGGGGACAGACTTAAATGAGTGTTTTCACGCATTTAAGTCTGTCCCCAATCAACATTGCTGCGGCACTTTGCTCAACTAAAGCGTACAATAGCGCCTATGCGAAAGGGGAACAGATGATCAACGAAACTATGTATGCTCGCGGTGCGGAAAGCTCCATCATCCGTGAGATTTTTAGCTATGGCCTTGAGCGCAAGGCGCAGATCGGTGCGGAAAACGTGTTCGATTTTTCGCTGGGCAATCCGAGCGTTCCGGCGCCCGCTGCTGTGGCTGAGTCGATTAAGAAGGCCCTGGAGCTGCCGAGTGACCAGTTGCACGGCTACACCCCCGCTCCGGGCCTGCCGCAATGTCGAGCAGCCGTCGCCGAATCGCTCAACCGCCGCTTTGGAACGAACTATGAGGGTAAGGACGTCTTTATGACGGTGGGTGCCGCGGCTTCGCTCACCTGTACGCTCAACGCCGTTACGAACCCGGGCGACGAGGTTATTGTTATCGCCCCGTACTTTCCGGAGTATCGCGTTTGGATTGAGAAGGCCGGCTGTACGTGTGTTGAGGCGCTCGCCGATGAAGATACGTTCCAGCTGAGCGTGGACAACGTGCTCAAGGCGATCAGCGATAAGACGGCGGCCGTCATTATCGACTCGCCCAACAACCCGACCGGTGCCGTATATACGTGCGACACGCTGACGCGACTGGCCAATGTTCTGCGCGAGGCCAACGCTCAGCGCGATCCCGAGAATCCGATTATGCTCATCTCGGATGAGCCGTACCGCGAGATTGTGTACGGTGCCGAGGTTCCTTGGGTGCCCTCGATCTACGAGCACACCATCGTGTGCTACTCGTATTCCAAGTCGCTGTCGCTGCCGGGTGAGCGCGTGGGGTGGATCTTGGTTCCCAACACCAATCCGCAGGCCGCCCGTCTGATGCCGGCTGTTGCGGGTGCTGCCCGTACGCTGGGTTTTGTATGCGCACCGGCACTCTTCCAGCGCGTAATCATCGATTGCATCGATGAGCCGAGCGATGTCGAGGCCTATGCGTGCAACCGCACCGCGCTTACCGACGCACTAGCGGAGTACGGCTACACCTATGTTGAGCCGGATGGTGCATTCTACCTGTGGGTGAAGGCGCTGGAACCCGATGCGAATGCGTTTTGCGAGCGTGCAAAGAAGTATGAGTTGCTTGCGGTTCCCTCGGACAGCTTTGGTATGCCGGGTTGGTTCCGCCTGGGCTATTGCGTGAGTTACGAAACGATTATCAATTCGCTACCCGCTTGGAAACAGTTGGCGGACGAGTATCGTTAAAAGTAAAGCGCTCTGCCTACAATGTTTTACGTGAAACGGGGTTTGGTGTTAAGCCAGACCCCGTTGTCATGGACGTTGTGTCTTTGGGATGGAGTGGTTTTACGACTATCGAAGGCTATGCGTACAATGAATATAAGCGACGGCCGTGCCAGATAAGGAGACCTGATGCCCTACCTGCTTTCTTGTGACATTCATACCCATACGATATTCTCTGCGCATGCATATTCGACCATTGAGGAGAATGTGTACTGGGCGGCAGAGCGTGGCCTGCAGGTGCTCGGATCTGCCGACCATCTGAGCTCTATGGTTACGGCTTGCCCCAATGACCTGCGCAGTTACCAATTCTTTATCAACCAGGATATCTGGCCGCGCATTTGGAGCGGCGTGCTGGTGCTGCGTGGTGCCGAGGCCGATATCGTTTCGCTGGACGGAAGCCTGTTTGGCGAGGACACTCCTGTCACGCTCGATATTGCCGGCGATTCGTACAGCCGTCAGCATTCGCTGTTCGATTTGGTTACGCGAAATTTGGATTATTTGGTTGCGAGCGTGCATAATCCGCAGATTGCTGAAGGCGCGACGCTGGCCCAGACGACCGAGATGTATATCAATGCCCTGGAGCACCCCAAGGTGTTCATGCTGGGTCACACGGGGCGTTCGGGCGTGCCGTTCGATATCGACGAGGTGCTGTTGGCAGCTAAGGCCAAGCACAAGATTATCGAGATCAACAACCATAGTCTTGAACACGGTGTCGACACTGAGCATTGGGCCGTATGCCGCAAGATCGCCGAGCGCTGCGCCGAGCTGGGCGTGGGCATTGGCGTGTCAACCGATGCCCACATTGGCATGGCCATTGGCAAGCTCGATCACGCGCGCAAGATGCTCGACGAGATTCACTTCCCGCTGGATTTGATCGTGACGCGCGACCGCGAGACGCTGCTGCGCGAGATGGCGGCAGCCGGCGTGTGCGATCTGCGCAATGGGATGTAGCGGAGTTTATAAACCAAGCGAAGGGGGCGGCCCAGGCGGGTCGCCCCCTTTCTTGTCCCAAAAATCTACTGAGGTTGGTTAGCGGCGTTCGAGGACCGCTACGGTTTCGGTGTGGTCGGTGTGAGGGAACATGTCGACGGGCGTGATCTTGAGCAGGCAATAGCCTCCGTCGAGGAGCTGATGCAGGTCGCGCTCTTGGGTCACGGGGTTGCAGCTGATATAGGTGATGCGGCGCGGCTTAAGCGCGCAGGCAGCTTCGAGGAACTCGGGCGTGGAGCCGGCGCGCGGCGGATCGATGGAAAGGACATCGACCCGCTCGTTGTTATCGGCGGCATCCAGGATGTAATCGGTGGCGTCGTCGACCATAAACCAAGCGCTGCGGGTGAGGCCGTTGAGCTCGGCATTGCGGCGTGCGTCGGCAATGCCCGCCGGGTTGCGCTCCACGCCGAGCAGCATAATGCCGATACCCTTGTTCTGGGCATCTTTAGCTGCGCAAAGACCGATGGTACCGCTGCCACAGTAGGCATCCATGAGCACATCGCCCTGGTGCAAATCCATGCCGTCGATAGCGAGCTGATAGAGCAGCTCGGTCTGTTGCGGGTTGGTCTGATAAAACGCGGTGGGGGAGATGTCGAATTCGCAGCCGAGCAGCTGGTCGCGCATGCATTCGGCGCCATAGACGATACGAGTCTCCTCACCCAAGATGGCGTTACCGGGACGTCCATTGATATTTTGGGCAACGGTGACGATATGCGGATCGAGCGCCGCGACGGCCTCAAAGAACTCCTGTGCATGCGGTAAGTCACGCTGGGCGGTCACGAGCGTAACCATGACCTGGTCGGTACGCCAACCGCAGCGGACGACGGCATAGCGGAGCAAGCCCAGATGCTTGTCCTCGTTAAAGGCGGGAATGTGCAGGCGCTCAGCTTCACGCGCGATGCCGTTGAGAATCTGACGGGCGCCCGGTGCCTCGACGGGGCATTCGGGTACGGCAACGATCTTGTGCGTGCCGCGCTCAAAGAAACCGCAACGGACGGCGCCCTCCTTACCGGGAGCAAAGGGAGTGGCAGCCTTATGACGAAAGCCACGCGGCGCAGGATATTTGCCCGGGTCGCCCAGGGTGACTCCCATACCGCGAATAGGATCTACAGCAATGCCTTCACGCTCACAAAGCGAAGCAAAAAGCCCCTCCATAGCAGCCTGCTTGGCGGCGAGCTGCTTCTTATAAGGACGATTGAGCGCCGTACACCCACCGCAAGCTTTCATGATGGAACAAGGAGACTTGGGGTCCACAGCCTTACGCGCAGACGAAGCCTGATCTTTATCCGAGCGCTTGGAGCGAGTCTGAGATGCCTTATCTTCGTTCCGACGAGAGCCGGGACGCTTGGCCTTAGCCTTGCCCTTAGCCGACTTACCCTTCGCGTCCTGAGACGACTTGGATTTCTTAGAAGATTTTTTCTCCCCCGACCCCTCAGCTGCCTCGATCAAAGCACGACGAGCCTTACGCTCCGCACGAGATTCTGCCATGAATTAACCCCACTAATTTACAAATTGAAAGCTGAAAGCATTGTACCGTGCCAAGCTAGCGGACGATATACAAGCGCCTATTTCATGTCAGTGATAAGTCCAACGATGTTTGCCCGGCGTGGGCGGGGAGCGGCGCGTAATTAAGTTTATCGCGAGTTCCGCACGCAAAGGAAAGCACTTAATGTGCTTTCCGTCTT
>URHU01000061.1:0-10220 GCA_900547715.1 uncultured Collinsella sp.
TCTACACGCGTAAGATCGTCGGCAGCGTCAGATGTGTATAAGAGACAGACGAGGAGATCATCGCTTTTGCCCGCGAGCACGACCTGCTGATCGTTCACGACAACGCATACTCGGACATCGTGTTCGACGGCGAGCCGGGCGGCAGCTTCTTGCAGTATCCCGGCGCGCTCGAGGTAGGCGTTGAGTTCTTCTCGCTCTCCAAGTCGTTTAACGTCACCGGTGCGCGTATCGGCTTTTTGGTCGGCCGAGAGGATGTGGTCTCTGCCTTTGCCAAGCTGCGCAGCCAGATCGACTTTGGCATGTTCTTCCCGATCCAGAAGGCCGCCATCGCGTGCCTTAATGGCCCGCGCGATGAGGTCGAGGCGCAACGTCTGAAGTACCAGGAGCGCCGCGATGCCCTGTGCGACGGTCTTGAGGACCTGGGCTGGGAGCGTCCCAACGCGCATGGCTCCATGTTTGTGTGGGCCAAGCTTCCCGGTGGTCGCACCGATTCCATGGCGTTTTGCGAGGAGCTTATGGAGAAGGCCGGCGTTGTGGTGACGCCGGGTGCGAGTTTTGGTCCCTCGGGCGAGGGACACGTGCGCATGGCGTTGGTCCTGCCGCCCGACCAGATCGCTTTGGCTGTCGAGGCCATTCGCGAGGCGGGCCTGTATTAGAAAGCTATTTTGGCTCGTCAATATATCGAAACCGATTTCGTGCAGTTATTTTACGAATCCTGCAAACAATTTCGGCAAACGGTCGATTTTTGGCTGCGAATAGGAGCATAATCAAAGTCCCGATTGGATGTATTGGGATTACGACAAGCCGCTCGGGTCGTTCCCGGGCGGCTTGTTTGTGGAGAGAGATGGGAGTTTCTAATGGTTAACGAGAAGAAGGTCGCTATTGTCGGCTGCGGTTTCGTCGGTTCGTCTTCGGCGTTCGCGCTGATGCAGAGCGGTCTGTTCTCCGAGATGGTCCTCATCGACGTGGACAAGAACCGCGCCGAGGGTGAGGCCCTGGATATCGCGCACGGCATGACGTTTGCCGAGCCGATGAAGATCTACGCCGGCGATTATTCCGATGTCGCCGACGCCGCCATGATCGTCGTCACCGCTGGCGCTGCCCAGAAGCCCGGTGAGACCCGCCTGGACCTGGTCAACAAGAACGTCAGCATCTTTAAGTCCATTATTCCCGAGATTAAGAAGTCCGGCTTCGACGGCATTCTGCTAATCGTCTCCAACCCGGTCGATGTTCTGACCTACGCCGCCATCAAGATGTCCGGCCTGCCCGAGGGCCACGTCATCGGTTCCGGCACTGTGCTCGACACCGGCCGCCTGCAGCAGATGCTTGGTGCCCACGTCGAGGTTGACCCGCGCGATGTCCAGGCCTATGTCATGGGCGAGCACGGCGACTCCGAGTTTGTCGCTTGGTCCAGCGCTCAGGTTGCCGGCGTTCCGCTGAACACCTTCTGTGAGCTTCACGGCCACCTGGAGCATGAGGCTGCCGAGAAGCGCATTGCCGAGGACGTCAAGAACTCCGCCTACACCATCATCGAGAAAAAGCACGCCACCTACTATGGCGTCGCCATGGCCGTCAAGCGCATCTGCACCGCCGTCATGCGCGATGAGCAGACCGTTCTGCCTGTCTCCTCGCTCATGGTGGGCGAGTATGGCCTGTCCGATCTTGCCATCTCCATGCCGACCGTCGTTGGCCGCGACGGCGTTGTCTGCCGCGTCCCCGTGCCGCTGAACGATGACGAGCAGCATGAGCTCACCGTCTCCGCCAAGGCCCTCAAGGACATCATCGACAGCGTTGATTTCTCCTGCTAAATCAAGCTCGCTAGAGCGAAAAGCTACAATGAAGGCGTCCGGGTCCACACGGCCCGGGCGCCTTTTTGGTGCAAAGTAACCTGACCCCAATGCACCATAGTTGATGGGAGGGCCATGTCGGATTCGCCTAATTTTTTGACCTATGCCCAGACGGCGTTTGATCCGTTTGAGGAGCGGCCGTTCTGCGCGGTGGATAGCCTGGTCTTTGCGTGGTTGTCCTATTTGCGTTTGCCAGGTGATATGGCGGAGCTGACGAACTGGCAGGGCCTAGACGTACGCGAGCTGCTGCGTGCCGAGTGCTACCGGGACATGATTGACGACTTGTGGGACCCGGAGGGGAGCAGGGCCTTGTTGGAGGCCGTGGCAGCAAGTCCTCGCTACCGTGGCGTGCACGTTTGCGGCTATCGTGCCGTGAGCGATGTGGTGGCGACGGAGCAGTTTGCAGCCATGGCGTTTCGGTTTCCGGCAGGGTTTAGCTATCTTTCCTTCCGGGGGACCGACAGCACGATTGTGGGCTGGAAAGAGGACTTTAACATGGCGTTCCGGTGTCCTGTGCCGGCCCAGGAATCCGCGGCACGTTATGTGGACGAGGCGGCGGATGCGATTGACGGGCCGCTTTTGTGCGGAGGTCATTCCAAGGGTGGAAACCTTGCGGTGTACGGTGCGGCGATGTGCTCCGATGTCGCCCGTGAGCGAATCGAACGGGCGTATTCCCATGATGGCCCGGGCTTCGTCGAGGAGTTTCTGAACGGCGACGCCTTTGCCGATCTTTCCGGTCGAATCGACAAGACGCTACCTCGGTCGTCGATCTTTGGCATGATGTTCGAGACACAGGAGGACTATGCCATCGTTGAGAGCACCGAGTTCAGCCTGCTGCAGCACAATCCCTTTAGCTGGGTGGTTGATGGTCGCGACTTCGTGTACTGTGAGCGCCTGTCCGCCGGTGCTCGATATGTTGATGGCTCCATTCGCGAGATGCTGCTTGCAGTGTCGCCTGGCGAGCGCGAGCGTTTTGTAGATGCGTTGTTCTCCGTGTTTGAGGCAACGGGTGCTGAGCGGTTTGCGGATATCGCTGGGAATCTGCGCGAGAGCCTGCCCGTGATGCTCCAGGCTGCGCAAGGCTTTGACAAGGATACACGACGCTTTGTCTCGCAGACCATCGTGGCAATCCTTAAATGCGCACTGCTGCCCAAACGCCCTCAGATCGACATGCCCGCTGCCGGCAAGAGTTTGGCAGAACAGCTCGAGGCTTGGCAGTCCGAGCTCCTGCGCTAGCCATTGGCGCAAAGCAACCTGTCCCCGATGCACCAATCTTCGATGCGCCTGGGGTGGGCTCGACCGCTATACTGGTTCGTGCCGAAATCGATCTAGAACGGAATGCCGTATATGAAAATCAATCATGCGATTCTGCATATCCTGGACTTTGACTCTGCCGTCAACGTCATGAGCCAGCGCGAGCTCGATATCGAGAGTCGTACCGTGCGCAACTTCGTGACCACGCATCTGCGCCGCGCCCGCACCTCGGCCGACAATAAACGCGCCACGTTTGCCGAGAACTCTGCGTTTGGCGGCGAGCTTAAGGGCTATTTCTTTGGCGAGCGCGAGTTCGTTAACCTGTCGCAGCAGATTGCGGAGTTTATTTCCTCCGAGCTCACCAAAGCCGAGAAAGCCGAGTCCACCGACGTGCTCGTGGCCGATTTTGACGACGATGAGGATGCCCGCTGGTTTGCCGTGATGCTGCTGGGCTCCAAGCAGGCTTTTATGCACGAAGTGGGCCGCGAGGAGGGGGAGGTGCGCAACGACATCGCGCGCCACTACGCCATTCTGCCGAACCCCTCGCAAAAGGTGCCGAGCTATGCCATCGTGCGCGCGAGTACCATGGAGATCGGCTACGTGGACAAGAAGCGCAAGATTGCCGGCGAGGACCGTATGCTTATCCCCGATGGCCTGCTGCAGTGCGACACGGGCGTATCGGGCAAGGAGGTCATCGACACCGTGACGCGTGTGGTCGAGGAAGTCGCCGAGGAGCACGGTGCCAACACGGCTGTAGCGCTCGCTAAGGTTAAGGCTGCCGTTGCCGAGAAGGTTGAGGATGACGAGGAACTGCCGCCTTGGGATATCGTCGACGAGGTCTTTGAGGACGAACCGGTTATCAAGGAGAGTGTGCGCGCCGCACTGACCGAGGAGAAGGTGCCTGAGCGTGTGCCCGTGGAGCGCAAGCAGGTCGAACGCGCGGCGGTGCGCAATCATAAGATCCGTACCGACACGGGTATCGAAATCAGCTTCCCGGCCGAGATGGGTTCGAACTCTGAGTACATCGAGTTTGTCAACGAGCCCAACGGCCTCATCTCCATCGAGCTCAAGAACATCGGCAGCATCGAGAACCGATAAACTGCGCTTGGACGCTGCGGAAAACAAAGGCCGAAACCCTTCGGGACTTCGGCCTTTTTGTTTTCGGCTTGGTCGCTGACATTGCGCCGTAGGTTGAGCATACGCCAGCGAAAACGCCCCTAGGCGAGCAAGGTGACGCGAAAGAGGAGGGCATTGACCTTCTGGTCATGCCCGACGATTGAACGTCAGATTGCCGCTTAGGGGCGTTTGCAGCGTCGCGCCGTTACGCGGTTTGGTAAAACCGCGTAACCCTACAGTTCAGTCACGACAACGCTGTTGTAGACCTCGTCCCAGCGGTCCATGACCAGGTGGCCGGTCTTGGGATCCATGGCGTTAAGCTTGCCGCAGGTATTGGCGGTCTTGAGCACCGTGACGTCGTCGGCACCAGCAGCAATGGCATGTGCAAAGCCGGCGATGGTCGAGTCGCCGGAACCCGTCGCGTTCACAGCCGCAATCGCGGGCGTCTTGGCGCGGAACGCGCGGCCCTCATGGAAGCCCACCGAACCGGCAGCGCCCATCGAAACGACAACCCAGGGAATACCGGCAAAACGGTCATCGGCAGCGAGCGCCTCGCGCAGGGCATCGACATCATCAGTCGTAAAGGACGTACCCAGCAGGCCGTTAATCTCGGTCAGGTTGGGCTTTACGAGCTCAGGCTTAGCGTCGGACTCCAGCGCGGCCTCCAGCGATGCACCCGAGGTGTCGAGCAGCACCTTGGCGCCCGCCTCCTCGGCGATCTTGACGAGCTCGGCATAGTAGCCGGCATCGACGCCGCGCGGCAGCGAGCCCGAAAGCGTCACAACGTCCGCCTTCGCTGCAAGCTCGGCGAACTTGGCCGTAAAGGCCTCGAGCTCGGCCGGGGCGATCTGCGGGCCGCTCTCCAGCAGCTCGGTCTGGTTGCCCTCGTGCAGGATATTCAGGCAGATGCGCGTCTCGCCAGCGATGGGCACAAAGTCGTTCTTGACGCCGTCGGCATCCATAAGCTCGGCCATATAGGCACCCATGTGGCCGCCGAGCAGACCGGTCGCGAGCACATCGTCGCCCAACTGCAGCAGCACACGGCTCACGTTGAGGCCCTTGCCGCCAGCGGTCTTTTCGGGCGTCACACGGTTAACATCGTCGATGATCAGCTTGTCGAGCTGATAGCGCGTATCAATCGACGGGTTCATGGTAACGGTCAGAATCATGTTGAACTCCTGTTTCCGGGGCACGGCACGCGCGGCCCCAAACATACGATAGCTCGTTAAAGAATCTCGATCTCAAAGCCACGGGTGACGGTCTCCCCCGGCTTGGCAACCAGGCAGCCACGCTTGTGCTCCAGAATATCGTCCTCGTCGGAGCAGGTGGACAGGCCGCCCCACGGTTCCACGGCAACAAAGTCGCCCTCGGGCTTGCTCCACACAATCAGGTATGGCATATCGGGGAACGTCAGGCGCACGCCCTTGTCCTCGGTTTTCTTGGTCAGCGCAACCACACGGCTCTCGAGCACGTCAAAGATGGTCTCCGCGAAGTCAAAGAGTTCGTGGGTCAGCGGCAGGTTCTGGCCGATCATGGAGTTCTTGCTGCGATGCTCAACATCAATCAGGCCCGTCGAGGGAACGGCAGTACAGAGCTCGGCGGCCTCACGCTGCTCAAACCTCAGCTCGTAATCGTCATAGGACTCGCCCTCGTCAAGCGGGCACTTAAAGCCAGGGTGACCGCCCACAAAGAACGGCATATCCTCGGTGCCATCATTGGTTACCTCGTACGACACGGCCACCTTTGCCGCATCGATCGTGTAACGAGCAACGATCTTAAACGGATACGGGTACTGCTCGAGCAACTCGGCATGGTCGGCAGAGCTTAGGCTCAGCGCAACCATGTTGTCGCTCTGTTCCTCGAGTTTCCACTCCTGCTTGCGGGCAAAGCCGTGGCGGGCAAGCTTGACCTCGCGGCCACCCATGGTCATCGCGCGGTCGTCACGAAGGCCGCCGCAGATCGGAGAGCAAATGGGTGCCTGGCCCGACCAGACCGCCGGGTCACCCTGCCACAGGTACTCGCGACCGTCGGCCGCAATTGAGGTGAACGATCCGCCAGCCGTGCTCAGTGCCACACGAATAGAACCGTTATCAAGAACAAACTCCATAGGAGCCTTCCCTTTCTTACGACAGCCCGCCAAGTCAATAGGGCTGATAGAAAACCGGCCCGCGCCCCATCACAGAAACGCGAGCCGTCAACGGACTAGTTAATTACGCCGGATACCCGCTAATCGTGGTATTCGCCGCGGTCCCACTTCTCGAGGAACTCGTCAAAGAAGTGCGGGTCGGCCTGAGCCTCGGCATCGGCCTTGTTGCAGGCATCGATCTTGGCGATCAGGGCATCGTGCTCGGGAGTCTTCTCGTAGGGCTCCTCCAGGAAGGCAAGCATGATATCGGCCATCAGGAACTCGCCGGTGATCTTGCCGCCAAAGCCCACGATGTTGGCGTTGAGCTCGCGACGGGCATACAGGGCAGAAGTCATATCGCGGACCAGGGCGCAACGGGCGCCGGGAACCTTGTTGACGGCGTTGGTGATGCCGATGCCGGTGCCGCACAGGGCCACGCCAAAGTCGGCCTTGCCGCTGGCAACAGCCTCGCCCACGGCCTTGCCGTAGATGGGATAGTGCGTACGGGTGTGGCTGTAGGTGCCGCAGTCGAGCACCTTGTAGCCAGCCTGCTCCAGGCGGTCGGCCAGATAGATCTTCTCGTCCGTAACGATATGGTCGCAACCGATTGCGATGGTCTTCTTCATCAGAACGTCCTTTCGTCTGAATTCACAAGTTGAGGTAGAAGTTCGAGTTCTCGGTGGCTCTCGTTAGGCCATCTTGTTGAGCATGTCGACACGGATCTGGTGACGGCCGCCGGCGTACTGGGCACGCAGGAACTCGCGGGCGATCTTCTTGGCGACCTCGGTGCCCACAACGCCCGGGCCCATGGTGACCATGCGCGAGCCGTTGTGCTCGCGGGTCATGTAGGCGGAGCGCTCGTCGGAAATGTTGGCGACGACCATGCCCTTGATCTTGACGGCGGCCATATAGGAGCCGACGCCGTACTTATCGAATGCGAAGCCCTGGGAATCCTTGTGCTCCAGCAGGTCCTTGGCAACGGCGGTCGCGGAATCGACAAAGTCCGCGGCAGGGGTCTCGGAATAGTCGACGACCTCGTGACCGTCGGCGATGAGCATCTCCTTGATGGACTCCTTCATCGACATACCGTCGGCATCGGAAGCGATTACAACCCTCATGACATCCTCCTTGAGAGATACGCAGGTGCGTAGTTTCTGTTTGGAAGTGTTGAATCGCGTTCAGGTCCGGGCATCTGAATGTGCGGTTCTTCACTGTTCATGTTTATTTGAACACATTCGAACATCGACTGCAACCATTATTTGTTTATCTTTGTTCTTTTTTGAACAAATACCGTTCACGGATGGTTGCCGACCGTTTGGACCCGGTGCGGACGTAGCGACCATGTGTTCAACAAACAAAAGGGCGACCGAGAACGTGTCTCGGCCGCCCTTCGGCGGTATTTCCCGGTATATACAGCTGTTTTAGCTACTCGGACTGCCCACCCTTTTTGGCGTGCTTGGACGGAGCGCCCAGAAAGCGACCCGTCAAATAGTTCGCCGGGCCGGAAATATCGATCCCCAGCAGCACGTGTCCCAGCCACAGGAACGCCGCGAGCACCAGCAGCGGGATAACGCACGAGGTCACGATCATCACAATGACGCCTTCGATGAGATCGGTCACTTGCTGCACGATCTCGTCGGTCATCTGCTTGGCGCCGCTGGTCACCGACGTGACGAGGCCCGAGGCGCCGTCGGCAAGCTGCTCGAGCACGCTCTTGGACTCTGCGGACTCGGTCTTTTTCTTGCTTGTTTTGGAGCTTCCGCTATCAGCCGCACTCGCAGCGTCGGCCGCCTTTTGCTCGGCCGCCTCGATGCTCACTCGATACGTTTCATCGACCTTCTGCGACACCCATACGCTCGCGGGCACGAGCGCCATGCCGATCACGGCAACCACCAGCACGCGCGTCGCCACACGGCGCAGGGCAGCGCTCGTACTCCAGCGCCCGTGAATGCCGAGCGACACCGCAAAGAGCACCAACGCAAACGGGATTAAGATGCCCAGGCCAACCGACCACAAAATGGTTAGCAGGTATTTCTCGAGGTAGAGCACAGCAAGCACGATACCAAGGTTGCCTGAAAGCTGCGCGAGCTGCTCGGCAACTGGCGTTCCCGTATCGCCCGGCAGCGCAGTGATACCCGCAGATAGGGCGACGCACGAGGTTGTGAGCGCCAAAACATTGCCCTTCTTTTGATCGATGACCTCGATGGTGGAGTCCCAAGTCTTAGTATCGGCAAAATGCGGACGAGCTACAAAGCCCGACAGCAGCGCCAGGACCACAAGCGCAACGATAAAGCCAATCTGCAGCTTTTTGTTTGCGCACACGACATCGGACAGGCTGGGCTGCAGCTCGGTTACCGTCGTATGCTCGGTTATCTGGACAGGACGCCCATGAGCCATCTCGTGCGCGTCTCTTTTTTGTATTGACCCGTTATCCGGCATTTGGATACCTCCTCAGTCCGGCGTTTAATGCGAAAGAAAGTATACCCACCGAGCAAAAAACGAACGGGAAGACGAACAGAGCGCACCAAGACTGTCCCCAATGACTATCTCCGGATGAGTTGCGGTGGAATAGGGATTGTTTTGCGCCCGTCGGCCCCTATTCAGTCCCTATTTCACCGCAACTTGGAGGAGGACAGAAAAGCCCTGCCGCGGGTAGCGGCAGAGCTTTTGGAAGGGGACTTGGTTGTGAGGGCTCGTTAGGCGAGCTTGGCCTCGAGCTCGGCGATGCGCTTATAGGCATCGATGGTAAAGCGGGTCTGCTTCTCCAGGATCATAGTGGTCATGAGAGTGTCCTGAGCGTGAGCCATGATGAAGGTCATCTCCATCTCGCCGCCGCCGGCCTCCTGCGAAAGCAGCTTGGTCTGCGTGTCGTGAGCGCCGATGAGCGCATCGCTGGCATCCTTGTGCAGCTGCTCGGCCTTCTCAAAATCACCCTCGCGAGCAGCATCGAGCGCTGCAAGCAGATCGGTCTGGGCGTCACCTGCGTATGCGACAATCTCGAATCCAACCATCGAGATTTCTTCTTTGGTTGCCATATTGCGTTCCTTTCACATATGAACCAATGGAGAGCATCGCGTCCGGGCATACGCGCTGCGTTGTGTATGACAGAAACAATAACATTCAAACAAAAAAGAACAGCGCAAAACGTGATTTCGAGCTATGAACGGTCACTTTTCGCCCGTGAACGGTTTTTGAACCAATCTGAACAATATCGAACACAATTAGCGGCAACCCAAACAGACCTGCGCCCTAGCGTACATCGCGCACCGTATCGCCCTCGACGAGCACGCCCGGAAACAGCATGTGCTCCACACCGGGTTCAACGCCCTCGGCGCCGGCAATCTTGTCAACCGCCCACATGCCGACGCGCTTGTTGTCAAAGCGCACGGTGGTCAGGCGACGATCGGGCACGATATCGCCCAGACTATCGTCAACACCCACCACGCTCACGTCCTCGGGCACGCGCTTTCCGCGCGACTCGAGCCCGCGAATGCAGCCGTAGGCCATGGCATCGTTGGAGGCATAGATGGCAGTACAGGCCGGATCGTCCGCCAGAGCCTGACCGGCAGCATACCCGCTCTGTGCCGTCCAATCGCCACGGACGAGTCGCGGCGGCTCAATACCATGCGCACGCAATGTCTCGCGCCAGCCCTCCTCGCGCTGCATGCCCGAAAGCGAGCGCTCGGGACACGAGATAAAGTGCACGGTCTTGTGTCCCTGCCCCAGCAAGTACTCGACAACCTGGCGCGAGCAATCGAACTGGTCGTTATCGACCGTCGAGCACAGCGGGTGCTCCAACATCGTAACGAGCACTGTCTGCATGCCAGGCACTGTCTCTTATACACATCTGACGCTGCCGACGATCTTACGCGTGTAGA
>URHU01000062.1:0-10137 GCA_900547715.1 uncultured Collinsella sp.
ACGATATGGCACCGTGGGGACACATGTATGTCAATCCTGGTCTAACAGAGCCTTAAAAAATCATTTTCTCGTCCCAAAAAAGACTGGTCTTCCGCCGCGCGTCACCAAAATGATTTTTTAATCCCCGTCCCAGAAAGATCATCAGGCGGCAAAAGTAGTCAAAAGAGCCACGTCCCAGATTAGCTACCGAGTAAATGCGCCCGTTGGGGGAATAGTTGTGCCGCTTCGCTTGACAACAGGCTAAACTAGCTAATAAACATTTACTATTCTGTTTAGATTGAATTTGCGGTCGTTTAGTTGCCGAGCCACGGGCGGTCAAGCCACGATGCTCGGCCGCGACCGTTGCTAGGGGGAACGATGGCTAAAGCAAGCGTCCGCGAGATCAGCCGCATTACCGGCTTCTCGCCCGCAACCGTGTCCAACGCACTCAACCGCAAGCGCAGCGTGAGCGAGGAGACCGCCAAGGTCATCCTGGAGTGTGCGCAGTCGCTCGGCTACCAGCAGTCGACGCAGCTCGAGAGCATCCAGTTTGTGCTCGCGCGCAAGACGGGTGCCATCCTGGACGAGAGCACCTTCCACCCTGCGGTCATCGAGGGCGTGGAGCGCCAAGCACGCCGCCACGGCATGAGTACGAGCTTTGTCTCGCTCGACTTTAGCGACCTGGACGCCGTGCGCCCTCAGGTCGAGGGCCTTATCGCCGATCCGTCAGCCGCTATCGTGCTGATGGGTACCGAGCTGGGCGAGGAGGACTACGCCCTGTTTGCCAACGCTGCTGCCCACCTGATCGTGCTCGATGGCTGGAGCGATCGCCAGTACTTCGATGCCGTGGTCATCGCCAATACCGATTCGGTGCTGCGCGCCGTTGACCATCTTATCGAGAAAGGTCACAAGCAGATTGGCTATCTAGCGGGCGACCTGCGTATCCGCAACTTTAAGGACCGTGAGCGCGGCTACCGTCAAGCGCTTGAGGATGCGGGCCTTGAGCCCAATCCGGCATGGCATGTCACCCTGGGCACCACACTCGAGGGCGCTTATCACGACATGGGTACCTGGCTCGACACCGTCTCGCGCGACGACCTGCCGACGGCCTTCTTTGCCGAAAACGACGTACTCGCCGTTGGTGCCATGCGTGCCCTCAACGAGCATGGCGTGCGCGTGCCCGACGATGTGTCGATGATCGGCTTCGACGACCTGTCCGTGGGCGCGTTCTCCAATCCGCCGCTCACCACGGTGCATGTTCCCAAGCACGAGGTGGGCGAGATCGCGGTGCGCCGTCTGGTGGGCAACATCCGCAATCCCAAGAGCTATACCTGCAAAACGGCCGTCTCGACCTATTTTGTCGAGCGCCAGAGCGTGCGCGAGCTCTAGGCAGAACGACGCTTGATGAGCGATGCCCCCAGCTCGATCTTGAGCGGGTGGTGTTCGGCCTCGTCGATAACCTCGACGAGGCGCCGTGCGGCGACGGCGCCCATATACTGCGAAGGAACATTGAGCGTGGTCAGTTGTGGCTGCACGTAGGTTCCGCCCACGTTGTTGTCGAAGCCGACGATGCGTACGTCATCGGGCACGCGATAACCACGCTCGATAAAGGCCTTCATGGCCCCAATAGCTATATCGTCAAAGACAGCGACGTAGTTTTGGGCGAGGGGTTCGCCCGAATCAATAATGTCGAGCATGCCGGCGTATGCCTCATCTGGAGCGACGGCGAGCTCGTGGATGGTGCCGCACTTTTCCGAGCCCGATAGCTGACCGATGGCGTGCTCGTAGGCGAAGCGTCGTTCGGTGAAGTTGCCCACGGTAACGGGCGTCGTTAACAGCCCGGGGACAGATCCATACTTCGAATGCAGGTACTGCACGGCTAGCATCATGCCGGCGGCGTTGTCGATCTTGACCGTATCGACCCCAGCGCTCATGCATGAGTCCAACAGCAGCAGGGGACAGTCCAGCGATGCAAACGGCATAAAATCCGACTCGAACATCTCAGTTGCAAGGATGATGACACCATCGTATTGTGCCTCGGCGATCTCGGCGATCTGTTGCTGAGTGTTTTCGAACGGCGAGTAGTTCACCAGCGAAAACGAGAACCCCGCGTGTCTAAGGGTGCCCTCGACTCCGGCGAGCATATCGGCGAAGAAGGGGGTCGTAAAGATGCGGCGCCGGTTAAAGGCGACCAAGGCAACGGTTCCGCTCTTTTGGCGCTCGAACTTGATCTTGCTAAAGTCGTAACCTAGAGCTTCGGCGGTGCTAAGTACCAGTTGCCGTGTTTTTTCGCTTACGCCGCGTCGATTGTTAAGTGCAAGGGAAACGGCCGCTGCCGAAATTCCCAGCTGGTCAGCGATTTGTTTTGCAGTAACGGCCATGATTGTTCCTAACGTTTGTGAACTTACTATGAGCTTAACATCAGGCTGTTTATTAAGCTAAATTTATAGTAAGTCAACTTAAGAATCAATAGAAGTTAAGTAGCGTCCCCAGTAGAGTCTGTCTCAGCAAACGCAACAGCAAGGGGGACGAGATGATCAGCGTTATTTCCGAAATGCCCATCACGGATGAAAGCTATCCGTTTTCGAGCGCCGAGCGCTACTGTCATCTGAGCGCGTACGGCTACGTCGAGCGTGAGTATCGCGTTGACGGCACGGCCAACGTATACCGCACTGCCGATGAAGACGGCGGCGTGGAGGTTATGACCGCCGACGCCCCCTATTCCAACCGCATCGTTGTCCGCGCCCCGAAAGATCAAGCGCAGGCGAGCGGCAACGTTGTGGTCGAGATCATCAACCCCACGTCGTTCATGGAAATCGAGCGCATGTGGATCCTGGGCTACGGCGAGTTTGTGCGCTCCGGCGACATCTACGTGGGCATCACCAGCAAGCCCAACACCATCGCCAAGCTCAAGGAATTCAATCCCGATCGCTATGCCTTTATGAGCTGGGCAAACCCGACTCCCGAGCGGCCCTTTGACTTTGATCCGGAACAGCTCGTACGCGACGGCGCGCTTCCCGACATGGACATCTCTTACGAGACTGGCCTGTTTTGGGACATGCTGACCGATCTTGCGTGGCTCTTGCGCGGAGACTCCGACCTTAACCCGATCCGCGACTATCCTCGCCAGGCAATTTGCCTTACAGGATGGTCTCAGTCCGGCGCCTACCTGTTCCGCTACCTTAACAGTTTTGCCTATCGCGAGGAGGTGCGCCGTGACGGCCGCGTGTTTGACGGATACCTGTCTGGCGGTGGCATCCATTCGATGTGCATTCCCGTCAACCAGTATGAATGCTGCCGGGAATACGCACACCATCTACTGCGTGTGGAGCACGTCGAGGAGCCGTTTATCGCCCTTCAGACCGAAAGCGAGAACGGTCGCTTTGAGAGTTGGCGCACGCTTATGCCCGATAGCGACGATCCCGATTTTAAGTACCGGCTGTACGAGGTGACGGGTGCTTCCCACGATACGCAGTGGAGTTACGTCGACTATTACCAAGACGACGAGGATCTTAAGCGTATCGACCATCTGCCGGTGTATGTCGGTAAGCATGCCGAGGCAAACGCCTATCCGTCGCAGTATCTGTTCCATGCTGCATTCCGTAACCTGTTCCGCTGGGTCCGTACGGGTGCGGCTCCGGCAACCTGTCCACGCATTGAGCTGGACGCGAGCGGCGAGAACGTAAAGGATGCCCTGGGAAATACCAAGGGCGGACTTCGCACCTGCCTGCTCGAGCATCCGTTTGCCCGCTACTCCAACACGAGCTTGGTGGAGCCGGGGCAGGGCACGGTCGATAAGACGAGCGATAAGGACGGGCTGTTTGGCCACATGGAGTCGTTCTCGGCATCGATGCTCAAAGAGCTGTACGGGTCGCTCGAAAACTATCGCGCTCTATGTGAGCGCGATACGGCGATCGAGGTGTCACAAGGCTTTATTTGTGCCGAAGATGCCCAGGCGATCGTTGACTTTGCCATGGCATCCGCCCGTGAGCGAGGACTGAACTAGCAAGACTAAGACCAGAGAGGGGTCTGCAATGGATATGACGTTGAATCAAGATGCCGTTGCCGAGATTTGGCGACCGGTTGTTCTGACGTTTGAGAGCGCCTGTTCGTTCGATAACCCGTTTTTGGATGTTGAGATTTGGGCGGAGTTCACCGGCTCGAGTGGCAGGGTAATTCGCCGCGAGGCCTACTGGGATGGTGGGCGTACCTACTGCGTGTCGTTTGCCCCGACCGAGCTGGGTGCCTGGAACTATGTTATCGAGGCTCCCGAGCAGACCGGTCTTAATGGCTGCACGGGCCGCGTCGAGGCCGTGCCGTACGCGGGCGACCTCGATCTGTATCGCCACGGTTTTATCCGCGTTGCAGACGATTCGCGCATGTTTGCCTATTCAGATGGTACGCCGTTCTTTTGGCTGGGCGATACCCATTGGGAGTTTGCCTACCGTGAGAGCTGGGATGCGTCGAACCACCCCGGCATGACGAGCCAATTTCGCGGTATGGTCGACCTACGTGCCGAGCAGGGCTTTACCGTCTATCAGACCAACCTGCGCTCTGACATGGGCGCAGGAGATCGCTATTGGATTGACGGTGGCATGGCCAAGGGCGTGGAAGATGTGCCTAATGTGGCCTTCTACCAGCGGGAGCTCGACCGCCGCATGGCCTATATTGCCGATGCGGGCTTAGTGAACGCACTTGGGCAAGCGTGGGCGTTTGCCATTCTCGGCGAGCATGCCGTGGAACACCAAAAGCACCTCGCCCGCTACCTGGTGGCGCGCTACGGTGCATATCCGATGGTGTGGACGCTTGCCGGCGAGGTTGCCGGATACCGCAAAGAAGGTCGAGCCGCCATGCTTGACGGCTGGCGTGAGGTCGCCTTGGAGATTGAGGCACGCGACGGCTATGGTCATCTGGCGACGGCGCACTATACCAACGAGCGCCCCTTTGCCGATTACTACCAGGATGAACCCTGGATGGACTTTACGCTCAACCAGGCCGGTCACGGCGATTACCTCATCAAGGCAAGCGACTACTTTGACTATCTGGCAGCTCATGACGACAAGCCCTTCGTTGAGGGCGAGGCGCTCTACGAGTTTTGCTCGACGCTCGAGGAGATGGGTACGCGCCTGTGCACCGCAGACATGCTGCGCCGCGTGGCGTATATCTGCATGCAGGCCGGCGGCGCCGGCTATACCTACGGAGCCCAGGGAATCTGGGACAACGTGTGGGAAAGCCCTGAGGAGCTCGACCCCTTTATGGCAATCTTCAACCGCTTTGGCATTACTTGGGCCCAGGCGGTAGACGGAGAAGGTGCGGTCCAGATGGGCTACATGCGTTCCTTCTACGAAGACAATCACTTCTGGGAGCTCGCTCCCTACGAAACGACCGATGCGGGCAACCTGTTTGCCAACAAGGCTCCGCTGGCAACCGCCAACCAGGACCTTTCGCGCATCGTCGCGTACTTTGGCGATACCGTGCGCCAAAAGCTTGCTATCGAGGGTGTGCCGACGGGCGCTGCCTATGCAAGCCGATGGTTTAACCCTCGCACGGGCGCATACCGTGACGGCGAGGACGCCCTTGCCGTCACGGACAGCATTACCCTGCCTGACAAACCCGGGGTTGGGGATTGGCTCCTCGTCCTCGAGCTCAAGGCGTAACCATATTTCCATTGGTCATAGGCGGGAAAGAGTCGGCCGCAATTTCCCGTTTGACAGCTAGATGAATCGTTTAGAGAGGATCAGTGAACACAAAAATGAGCGTTCTCGATTCGATGCAGGGCTTCCTCGAGAAGCACGTGGGCCCCATTGCCCACAAAGTGAGTAGCTTTAACGTCGTAAAGGGCCTTATGTCCGGCATGATGGCGACCATGCCCGTTACGCTGGGCGTGGCGCTGCTCTCCATTATCAACGGGCTGCCGATCCCGCCGCTGCAGGCGTTCCTTGCCAGCACCGGCATGTCGGCGACGATTACCGACGTACTGGTCGTTACCATGAACCTCGGCGCCATCTACATGTGCGCCTCGGTCTCGTACTCCTACGGCAAGGTGCTCGGGAACAAAGGCCTTACGTCGACGGTTGCGGCTATTGGCGTTTTGCTCCTGCTGATTCCTCTTGGCCATGCCGAGGACGGCTCGACGTTTATCGTGACCCGTTATCTGGGCAGCTCGGGTCTGTTCGTTGCGCTGCTCGTGGCGTTGATCGTGCCGAAGGCGCTTAACTTCCTTATGAAGCATATCGCCATCCCCATGCCCGATTCCGTCCCTCAGTTCGTTAACGATTCGCTATCTCCGATGTTCTGCGCCATCGTTATCTTCACCACGGCCGCGCTGCTTAAGTGGGGTATGGGCCTGACGAGCTATGGCGATGTCTTTAACCTCATCAACAGCACCATTGCCACTCCCGTTATGTTCCTGGGCTCCAGCCCCTGGGCCGTTGTCATTTACTTTACGCTGTGCAACCTGCTGTTCTTCTTTGGTATCCACCCCAGCGTCCTGATGGGCGTGTACATGCCGGTTATCCAGGCCTGCGCTCTTGCCAACACCGAGGCATTCGTTGCCGGCCAGCCACTGCCGTACCTGTCGTTCATCATCATGTTCTCTGTCGGTTCTGTTGACGCCCTTGGCATGGAGCTTGCGCTGCTCACGGCCAAGTCCGAGCGCTACAAGGCCCTCTCCAAGATTGCCCTGGTGCCCGCACTCTTCAACATCTCCGAGCCCATCATCTTCGGTACGCCCATTGCCATGAACCCTTATATGTTCATCCCCTACATCCTGCTCAAGCCCGTGGCCTGCATTGCTGCCGCCGTCGGCCTGATGCTCGGTCTGGGCAATGCATTTAACCCGACCATTTCCATGCCGTTTGTCGTGCCGCTGCCCATCAGCAACTTCTTTACGGGCGGCATTGGCCTGGTCGCAATCGTCCTCGCCGCAATCCTGCTGGTCGGACTGCTGTTTATCCCGTTCGTCAAGATGGCCGATAAGGAGGCACTGGCCGAGGAAGCTGCTGCAAAGGCTTCTGCCGAGTAGGTCATTGTCCACAAGTTCGAAGGTTCGGTCGATCGCGTTGATCGCCGAAACATATAAGTCCCTGTGAGGGGTTACAGGAAAGGAACTGCAATGAAAAACATCGTTCTAATGTGCGCCGGCGGCATGTCCACGAGCATCATCATGAAGAACATCAAGAAGGCTGCTGACGCCGAGGGTCTGGAGTGCGAGGTCTCCGCCCACGCCGTCAACGAAGCCGCGACCATTGGCCGCAATGCCGACTGCATCCTGCTTGGGCCGCAGGTTGGCTATGCCAAGGACGAGGTCTGCGCCGCATGTCCCGAGGTGCCGGTGGGCGTGATCCCCATGACCACCTACGGCATGATGGACGGCGTTAAGGCGCTAGCCCAAGCCAAGGAACTGATGAGGCTCTAAGCATGACGACAGAAGAGATTCAGCTTCAGAGCTTTCAGATCATTGCAGGCGTCGGCTGCGCGCGTAGCTGCTATATCGATGCGATTCACCTGGCCCGCGACGGTAAGTTCGAAGAGGCCGAGGCAAAGATCACGGAAGGCCAGCAGCACTATGCCGAGGGCCACGCTGCACATGGTGGCCTTGTCCAGCAGACTGCCGCCGGCGAGGACCTGAGCATCGACCTTTTGGTCGTTCATGCCGAGGATCAGCTGATGAGCGCCGAGGGCTTTGGCATCCTTGCCAAGGAGTTCGTGGACGTCTATCGCAAGATGGGCGCGTAGCCGCTGGCCCTGTTGCCGGGCTGTCGCCGCGGGCGGTGCTCTCGCGGCGATGGACGGCATTGGTTCCGTTTACATACTTGTGTGGACAGAGAGGGTCCTTTGGGGCCCTCTTTTTTTGTTCCCCCTGTATGTTCAGAACGTTTACATACCGTTTAGGCTGATTTCTCTACCGTTTACAGGTATTTCGCGCTAAACTAATAAACAAAAGAGTAAAACATTTAGTAAACAGAACAAAACGAAACATTCGTCTGTTTACTGAACATGTGACTAGGGGAGGACGTACATGGATAAGATCAAGCTCGGTTTTGTGCCTACGCGCCGCAGCATCTTTAGCGCGCCGGACGCGATCAAGTATCGTGGTCTGACGGCTGACCGTCTGCGCGAGATCGGCGTCGACATCGTTGATATCGACGACATCAACGACGAGGGCCTGCTGTTCGACGACAGCCATATCGAGCCTATCGTCAAGAAGTTCCGCGCCGAGGGCGTCGACGGCATCATGCTGTGCCACGCCAACTTTGGTACCGAGTACGTCTGCGCCCGCCTTGCCCGCGAGCTCGGTCTGCCCGTGCTGCTGTGGGGCCCGCGCGACGAGCGCCCCGAGCCCGACGGCACCCGCCTGCGCGACAGCCAGTGCGGCCTGTTCGCCACCGGCAAGGTCCTGCGCCGCTTCCAGGTCCCCTTCACCTACATGACCAACTGCCGCCTGACTGATCCCGAGTTCGAGCGCGGCGTCTGGGACTTCCTGGCCGTGTGCAACGTCGTTAAGACCTTCAAGCACACCCGCATCCTGCAGATGGCCACCCGCCCGTTCGACTTCTGGTCGACCATGTGCAACGAGGGCGAGCTGCTCGAGAAGTTCAACATCCAGCTTTCGCCCATCCCCATGACCGAGCTTGTTCAGGCCGTGCGCGACGCCCAGGCCGACGAGCAAGCCATGTCCGCCATGCTCGCCCACATCGCCGACAGCTTTGAGATCTGCATCCCCGAGGACAAGGTCCCCGCGGTCGCAGGACTCGCCATCGCCATGAAGCGCCTGGTCGAGAAGTACGGCTGCAACGCCGGCGCCATCCAGTGCTGGAACGCCCTGCAGGACGAGCTGGGCATTATGCCCTGCGCCGCCAACGCCATCCTCAACGAGATGGGCATTCCCATCGTATGCGAGACCGATATCCACGGCGCCATCACCGCGCTGATGGTCGAGGCCGCCGACCTGGGCCGTCACCGCGGCATGTTCGCCGACTGGACCGTGCGCCATCCCGATAACGAGAACGGCGAGCTGCTGCAGCACTGCGGCCCCTGGCCCTGCAGCTGCGCGGCCGTCAAGCCCAAGCTCACCTACCCGCTGGCTTTCGACCACCCCGGCGCGCTGACGGCCGAGGCCAAGCACGGCGATCTCACCCTTGCCCGCTTTGACGGCGACAACGGCGAGTATTCGCTGCTGCTGGGCAACGCCCGCGGCATCGACGGGCCGGCCGGCATGGGCACCTACCTGTGGGTTGAGGTCGACAACCTCAAGCGCCTCGAGGCCAAGATCGTCGAGGGCCCCTACATCCACCACTGCGTCGCCATTCACGCCAACGTGGTGCCGGTGCTCTACGAGGCGTGCAAGTACCTCGGCATCCAACCCGACCTGTACGACCCCATTGAAGAAGACGTCAAAGCCTACCTGCGAGGAGAGTAGAAATGGCAACTATCGAAGAGCTTGAGTCCCTGCGCTGGGACCTTCGCCGCGATTGCGTCGATATCATCATGGCTGGCGCCGGCGGCCATATTGGCGGCGACATGTCGGTGATCGACGCCCTCATGACCCTCTATGCCAACCACCTTAACATTTCGCCCGAGACCGTCGACGATCCCAACCGCGACCGTTTTGTGCTCTCCAAGGGCCATGCCATGGAGGCATACTACGCGGTGCTGTGCCACGAGGGCTATCTGGACCTCGACGACGTCAAGGCCCGTTTCTCCAAGTTCGGCAGCCCCTACATCGGCCACCCCAACAACAAGCTCAAGGGCATCGAGATGAACTCCGGTTCGCTGGGCCATGGCCTGCCCGTGGCCGTCGGCATGGCGCTTGCCGGCAAGATGGACGGCCGCGACTACCGCGTCTACACCATCATGGGCGACGGCGAGCTTGCCGAGGGCTCGGTCTGGGAGGGCGCCATGAGCGGCGGCAACTACCAGCTCGATAACCTGTGCGCGCTCGTGGACCGCAACCGCCTGCAGATCAGTGGCAGCACCGAGGACGTCATGAAGCAGGATTCGCAGGAGGAGCGCTGGGCCGCCTTCGGCTGGAACGTGCTCTCCATTCCGGGCAACGACGTCCAAGCCATCGATGCCGCGCTGACGTTGGCCACCGAGACCTGCGGAACTGTCTCTTATACACATCTGACGCTGCCGACGATCTTACGCGTGTAGATC
>URHU01000063.1:0-10032 GCA_900547715.1 uncultured Collinsella sp.
GAGATTTCTGCCTGTCTCGTGGGCTCGGAGATGTGTATAAGAGACAGGGATAGGCCTCGGCTACGGCGAAGAGCTGGCGCAGCGCACCGGTCAGCACGTTGTCGGCTTCCATCTTGGCCTCGGGCGTGGTGGCCTTGACGGCGGTGTTACGCGCGCTGATCACGGCGGAGAGCGTCTCCTGCTCGTGCTTGGCGTAGCCCTTGACGGTCTCGACCAAGTTGGGGATCAGGTCGTTACGGCGCTGCAGCTGCGTATCGATGTTCTGCCAGGCGTTATCGATGCGGTTACGCTTGGTGACCATGTTGTTGTAGATGCCGGCGATGGCGCAGACAATCACAATGACAACAACGATGCCGATGATGACGGTAATCATGATGTCTCCGTTTCGAATGGCCGCGGCGGCATGCGCCAGCTGCCGTTGGTATAACGCTACTAGTATACCCGCAACGTTTTACCGTGCCGAACTTTCCGGTAAGCGTTGTGTTTTCGGCGGGGTTGGCACCGGGGCAAAGCGCGCGAGGTACAGGTGTAAGATATGCGACAGATTGACGAGTGTTGTCTTTGCCCTGAGGATGGCGATACCAGTGGACCTTCGCATTAAGAAAACCTACCGCGCCCTGTTCGATGCCTTCACCGAGCTTCTCGAGGAGCATCGTTTTGAGGACCTGACGGTCGCCATGCTGTGCGACCGCGCCATGATTCGCCGCACGACGTTCTACAAGCACTTTCGCGACAAGAACGATTACTTTGCCTTTTATATCGATGAGCTCATGTCGGGCTTGCCGCAAAAACAGCCCGATGAGGCCGGCGCGGTATCTGCCGAGGACGTGCGCGCGCTTCGGCACGCGATTTTGGACGATGCCATGGATTTGATTCTGGCGCACGAGCGGCTCATGGATAACATTTTGGCAAGCAGCATGTCGGGCATGTTGACCAACGTTATTTGCGACCGCATTGCCCGCTCCATCCGCGAGCGTGTGATGAACGTGCTTGCCGAGGATGCCCTGGCCCCCGTGTCACTCGAGACGACGTCTGAGTTTGTCGCCGGCGGTATTATTCGACTTTTCACGATATGGTGGGAATCGGGCCACGATCTTGAGCGCCGACCTGAGATAGCCGACGTGGTCGATGCGTTGTTTGAGCGGACCATGACACCGGTGCATCACTAGGAGTGGCGGAGAGAGGGGGATTCGAACCCCCGGAACGCTCTCGCGCTCAACGGTTTTCAAGACCGCCGCATTCAACCGCTCTGCCATCTCTCCGTGAGTCGTAATGATAGCATCGTTTTGAATTTGCAACAGGGAAGGCGAACGATGACGATCACCGAAATCGACGAGAAGTTCATGCACGAGGCGTTGGCGGAGGCGCGCGCCGCCGCGACGGTGGGCGAGGTGCCCATCGGAGCCGTAGTGGTGCGCGACGGCGAGATCGTCGCGAGGGCGCACAATCGGCGCGAGCTCGACCAGGATCCTTCGGCTCATGCCGAGTTCGCGGCCCTGTGCGCTGCCTCTCGGTCGCTCGGTCGTTGGCGCCTTTCCGATTGCACGGTCTACGTGACGCTCGAGCCATGCTGCATGTGTGCGGGGCTTATGGTTAACGCGCGCGTGGGGCGCTGCGTGTATGGCGCGGCTGATGCCAAGGCGGGCGCGCTGGGATCCCTGTATGACCTCAATGCCGACTCGCGCCTGAATCATCGGTTCAATGTGACCGCCGGCGTACTGGCGGATGAATGCCGCGAGCTGCTGAGTAGCTATTTTGGCGGTCTGCGCGGAGCGGGCGGCGCTGATTGCGGTTGTGGGGCCGATCTTGAAGCACACGCCGCTCACGCCGCAGCGCTTGCAGGTGCCGGTGAGGATGCTGGCACGGCGGTTGACTTTGGTCCCGCATGCCGTCGGCCCCGCCGTGTGCTGCTGGCGATCGACTCCTTTAAGGGCAGCGTTTCGAGCGCGCAGGCGGAGGCAGCGGTTGCCGAGGGCATGCGCCATGTGTGGCCCGATGCCGAGCTGAACGCTTTGCCGCTGGCAGATGGCGGTGAGGGGACGCTCGATGCCGTTGCCGCGTGCGGCGGTGAGATTGTGACCTGCGAGGTTGCGGGACCCTTTGGCGATGGTGTGCCTGCCCGGATGTTAGTGGACGGCGAGCACGAGTCGGTTGTTATTGAGATGGCCGAAGCAGCAGGCATCGGGTACTCACCTTGCACGGAATCGGCGGCGCTGGCTGCTACAACCTATGGCGTGGGCGAGCTGATGCTCCGTGCAGTTCGTGTCGGGGTAAAGACTATCTATATTGGCTTGGGCGGCAGTGCCACCAACGACGGTGGCGCCGGCATGCTGCAGGCGCTGGGCGCGCGTGTGGTCGATGATCAGGGATGCGATGTCGCCCCCGGTCTTGCCGGCCTTGAGCAGGTGGCGAGCGTTGATTTGGCGCCAGCGCTGCAGGCTTTGGATGATGCTCGTATCGTTGTGCTTTCCGATGTCGAGAATCCGCTCGTGGGGCGTCGAGGCGCACTGGCGGTGTTTGGCGGGCAGAAGGGCCTGCCGGCGGATGATGTCGAGGCGCTGCGCAGATACGACGGCTGGATGGTCGGCTACGGTCGCCTGCTCGATGCGGCAATTTTCGAGGCGCGAGCCCAGGGGTTGTTGCGCACACCCGAGGGCGCACGGACATTTGGCTCGGTGCTCGGCGTGCCCGGCGCGGGCGCTGCCGGTGGCTTGGGAGCCGCGTTGCTGGCGCTCGGTGCGGAGCTGCGCTCGGGTGTAGAGACGGTGCTCGATCTCGTGGGGTTTGACGAGCGCGTGCGCGATGTCGACCTGGTCATAACAGGCGAGGGCAATATGGACGAGCAGTCCGCCGCCGGTAAGGCGCCGGTGGGTGTGGCTCGCCGCGCCAGGCGATATGGCAAGCCGGTGGTCGCCGTCGTGGGCGGCCGTGCTGACAACCTGAACGCGGTATATGAGCAAGGTATCGACTTGGTACTGCCGATCTGCCGCAAGCCCATGCCTCTCGACCAGGCGCTCAATCCTCAGGAAGCCACAACCAACCTCATCTTCGCCGGTGAGTCAGCCGCCCAAGCCTACGACCTCGCTCGCCTCTAAAACCCATCCCCTCGATAAGTTGCGGTGAAATACGGAGTGTTTTTGCCTTTAAGGTGCCAATTCAGTCCGTATTCCACCGCAACTTCGAGAATGGCCATTCGAGGTTGGCCGCCTTGTGCCTTGGGTCGGACCGTTTGCCACGAAATGCGACCATCTACTACGTTCAACCGGCCACCTTCGACCATCCCGGAATTTGCAAAAACAAAACCGCAGGTAGAAAGCTTGCCGATTTTCGAAAAGCCGGCTATGGTTGACCCCTGCGGCCTAAACGTAGTAGATGGGCTCTTTCTGTGGTGCGGCACCAAGCCGGTCATTTTGGGATCGGACTATTTTGACTACTCATTGGCTGCTCTGGCAATCGGGCTGCAAAAGTAGTCAAAAAAGCTCCGTCCCAAATTAGCTACCTTGCTCTGGCGGGCGGGAGCAGGTAATATATATCAAGCGCCTAGCGCGTTCGATGGGTTCGGATGACGACATGTTCCGAATCTGGTCAGGTCCGGAAGGAAGCAGCCATAAGGAGCCTCTGTCGGGCATCCGAATCCATCGAGCGCACGGGCGCATTTTGGTGCCGCGACATGGCCCGGCCGGCGACGAGGTATTTGGTGTCTCGCTGGTCCTCGGCTGCGCCTGCGGGATCGCTCGACTACCAAATACCTCGTCGCCGGCCGGGCCCCGTCGTCCAAAAATCACCCGTAAAGGCGCGTTTAGCTGAACAATCAATCCCGTGCTTAGTGGCGCTCGCTGGCGTTGTCAAAACATCGGCGGATACATGCCTTGGGCACTGGTGGCCTTCGTGCTTGCTTTGCCTTAACATCTGTAACGAGTTGCTTACGCATCTCCAGGGCTCTCCGTACTATCATGAATCAGATTGAAGAGAGATGATGATAGGGAGCGCCTTCTATGATTGAGCTGCTCGGGCGTTTTGGTGGTAAGTTTCGCCGGTATATGGTGATTGGCCCTGCGTGCAAGCTGATCGAAGTGATCTTTGACCTGCTTACGCCGCTCGTGATTGCCCAGATGATCGATAAAGGTATCGGCGCGCACGACGTGGGCGCCGTTATCCACTACGGCATGGTACTTGGCGCCATGGCTGTGATCGGCATCTCGTTTACGCTTGTCTGCCAAAAGATGGCGGCGCTGACCTCGCAGGGCATGGGCACCGACATTCGCGGCGCGCTCTACGAGCACATCAACAAACTGAGCTACACCGAACTCGACCGCTTTGGCACGCCGTCGCTCATCACGCGCATTACCAACGATGTCAACCAGGTGCAGCTTGCCGTGGCGCTGGGCGTGCGCATGCTCATCCGCTGGCCCTTCCTGGCGGTGGGCTCCATGTGCGCGGCCCTTGCCATCGACCTTAAGCTTGGCGTGATCTTTTTGATCTGCACGCCCGCCATTGGCCTGGTGTTTTGGTTTGTCATGGCGCGCTGCATTCCGTATTACAGGCAGCTGCAGGCAAAGCTCGATCGCATCGCGCTTATCTGCCGCGAGGGGCTTTCGGGCGCCCGCGTTGTTCGCGCCTTTGTGCGTGAGGACCACGAGCGCGAGCGTTTTGCCCAAGCCGCCGATGACCAGGCCAATACCGCCATCGCGGTGGGCAAGCTCTCGTCAATCCTTAATCCCGTCACATTTTTGGTGATGAACCTGGGCGTGTGCGCCATCCTGTGGGTGGGCGGCATCCAGGTCAACGTGGGTGAGCTCACGCAGGGCCAGGTCATGGCGTTTGTGAACTACATGACGCAGACCCTGACCTCCATCGTGTACGTCGCCAACCTGGTCGTGGTCTTTACCAAGGCGAGCGCGAGTGCTTCGCGTATCAACGAGGTGCTCAACTGCGAGCCGAGCATCACCGACGAGGGCAATCAGTCGGTTGCGCTGCCCAAGCCGGGCAATGTCGCTCCAGTTCCTGCGCTGAGCTTGAGCCATGTGAGCTTCTCGTTTGGCGCCGGCGCTGCCAACGCCGTCAACGATGTGACCCTGGAGCTCCCGCTGGGCAAGACGCTTGGCATTATCGGTGGCACGGGTAGCGGCAAGTCCACACTCGTCTCGCTTATCCCGCGCCTGTACGATGCGTCGGCGGGAACGGTTCGCGTTTTCGGCCGTGATGTGCGCGCGTGGAATCTTGACCAGCTGAGAGGGGTTATTGGCATGGTCCCCCAGCGGGCGACCCTCATGAGCGGCACGATTCGTTCCAATCTGGCATGGCGTCAAAGGACGTGCTTTATGGATGATGTGCTTTGGGATGCGCTCGAGACGGCCCAGGCGGCCGATTTTGTACGAGACCTGCCGGACGGCCTTGATGCTCCCGTCGAGGCGGGCGGCAAAAATTTTAGCGGCGGACAGCGTCAGCGCCTGACTATCGCGCGTGCTCTGGTGGAATACCCGCAGATTCTCGTTATGGACGATTCGGCTTCGGCGCTTGATGTAAAGACGGATGCCGCTCTGCGCCGTGCGGTGCGCGAGCTTGCAGGAAAAACCCCGGTGTTTTCGAGGGGCATCCCCATGACGACCGTCATCGTGAGCCAGCGCGTCTCGACCGTGCGCGACGCCGACATGATCTGCGTGCTCGATCACGGCTCGGTTGCGGGCCTTGGCACACATGACGAGTTGTATGCAAGCTGCCAGCTCTACCGAGAGATCTGCCAGTCGCAGCTTCGCCGCGAGGAGCTCGAGGGTCAGCAGGGGAGTACAGCGCCCGCGACCGCCCCAGGCGCCCCGACCGCCCCCGCATCCGTCTGCGTAAAGGAGGGCTGCTAAATGAATCCGTACACTTCTTCCGGTTCGGTCGCCACGATGACGGCCAACGTGTCCGGCAACGATTGCCTCAACGACCTGGGAGACGGTCCGCGCCAGCCCGGCGATCCCGAGCGCTATCCCGTGGGTGTGGTGACCCGCCGCCTGCTGGGCTATGTTCGCCCGCACCGCGTCTCGTTTGCGGCATCGTTTTTAAGTGCCGCCGTCTCGGTGATTTTGCAGCTCTACACGCCCATCCTCATTGGCGAGGGCATCGACCTGATCGTTGCCGCCGGGCAGGTGGATTTCGATGCACTGCTGCCGCTCGTTACCAAGCTCGCGATTGTCGTCGTAGGTGCTGCGGCCTTCCAGTGGCTACAGGGCTACTGCGTCAACCGCCTGTCCTACGAGACGGTGCGCGATATGCGCGTGGAGGCGAGCGATAAGCTCAGCCGCATGCCGCTCAGCTTTATCGACAGCCATGCCCACGGCGACCTTATGAGCCGCGTGGTCAACGACGTCGACCAGGTGGGCGACGGTCTGCTGCAGGGCTTCACGCAGCTTTTCACCGGCGTTATCACCATCGTGGGCACGCTCGCGTTTATGCTCTCCATTAACCTGACCATGACGCTCGTGGTGGTACTCGTCACACCGCTTTCCATTTTTGCAGCCGGCGCCATCGCCAAGCTTTCCAACAAAAGCTTTACGGCACAGCAGCGTATTCAAGGGCAGCTCGGTGGTCATATCGAGGAGTACGTAGGCGAGCAAAAGCTTGTCGACGCTTTTGCCTATGGCCCCAACGCCCAGCAGCGCTTCGATGCCCTCAATGCCGAGCTCTACACCGCGGGCGAGCGCGCGCAGTTTATGGGTTCGCTCTCCAACCCCGGTACGCGTTTTATCAATAACATCATCTATGCCGTGGTCGCTGTGATCGGCTGCGTGGGCGTGATCACGGGCGTGCCCGCGGCGCTTACGGTGGGCGGCGTTCAGATCTTTCTATCCTATGCCAACCAGTACACCAAGCCGTTTAACGAGGTCACCAACGTCATTACGCAGATCCAGACGGCGTATGCCTCGGCGCGCCGCATGTTTGCGCTGCTCGATGCCCGCGAGCAGGAGCCCGACGCGGAGGATGCCGTGGAACTTGCCGTCCCGCAGGGCGAGGTGACCTTTGAGCATGTGGACTTTAGCTACGTGCCCGACCGCAAGCTGCTGCAGGACATCTGCATCGAGGCCAAGCCCGGCATGCGCTTTGCCCTGGTCGGCCCCACGGGCTGCGGAAAGACAACGCTCATCAATCTGCTGCTGCGTTTTTACGATATCGATGCCGGCCGCATCGCGGTCGATGGCAAGGCTTCGCGCGATTACACGCGCTCGAGTCTGCGCCGCGCCTTTGGCATGGTGCTGCAGGACACCTGGCTGTTCGAGGGCACGGTGGCCCAGAACATTGCCTACGGTTGCCCGGATGCCACGCGCGAGCAGATCATCGAGGCCGCCAAGCGCGCGCACGCGCACAAGTTTATCGTGCAGTTGCCAGGCGGCTACGATACAGTCATCGGCGAGGACGGCGGCACGTTTAGCCAAGGCCAAAAGCAGCTGTTGTGCATCGCGCGCGTCATGCTCACCGACCCGGCTATCTTGCTGCTGGACGAGGCGACCTCGAGTATCGATACCCGCACCGAGCTGCAGGTGCAGGCGGCATTCGACGAGCTCATGGCCGGTCGCACAAGCTTTGTCGTGGCGCACCGCCTGAGCACCATCCGCAACGCCGACTGCATTCTGGTGATGCGCGACGGCCAGATTATCGAGCGCGGCACGCACGACGAGCTGCTGGCGGCAGGCGGCTTCTACGCCGAACTCTACCACAGCCAGTTTGCCCAGTAAGCAAGACGCGGGACGTGTGACGCAGCGCTAGGGCGCGAGCGTGTCAACGGGTGCAACGATGATGCCCTCGGGCGTCGTATGGACCGGCATGCCGAACCCGATGACGATGAGCTTGGCCGCGGGCGGTCTCTCGCCACGCTCGACAAGTTTGCGCTCGAGCCGAAGCAGGTTTGCAGATGCCTCGGGGATCTGCGGACTTCCGAGTTTTACTTCCACGGCAATCCAAGTTCCATCGCGCCTGTGTATAACGGCGTCGACCTCGAGATCGTCGGCGTCGTGGTAGTGGGACACCGATGAGTCATTTGCGGCTGCATAGACCTTAAGGTCGTGCAGGACGAGGGATTCGAAGAGCAGTCCCAGCGTCTTCGGGTCGGATGCCAATGACTCCGGATTTGCTCCGAGCAGCGCAACGGCAAGCGAAGGGTCGGCAAGGTGCCTTTTTGCGCTTTGCCGCAGCTTTACCGGCGACCTGAGCGCCGGATGCCAAGCCGGGATATCATCGATGATGTGTATTCTGCGCAAGGCATCCGTATAGCGCCGCAGCGTACTTCTCGATACATCACCGCCGAGGTCTTTCTCAAGAGACTTTTCGCCGGCAAGAGTGGATTCGTTGCGCGCAAGCGAAGACAGAAGGGCCCTGACTTTCTCCGGGTCACGCTTCACGCCGTCAACCCTCGAAACATCCGTTTCGCAGACACCGTCGATGTAGGCAGCGGATATACGCATTGCATCGGCAGTCGTCTTGCCAACCGCCTGAGGCCAACCACCGCGACATAGCAAATCGGCGATATCGGCGATGCCGTTGATGGATCCAAGTGCCGCCTTGATGGGGCATCCGTTAAGCAGCGATTCGAGCGAGACCGTCCCTGAGGAAACCTCGAGTTCGGCCAGAGTCATTGTTTCCATGCGCAAGCGTGATATGCGCCCGATGCCCGCTGTGCATCGGTTGGTCGGCATCGTTTGGTGTTGCTGACCCCGTAAGCAAAAACTGCCCTGGCTCACCGGTTCGACGATCGCATTCGAAACGTATTGCGTCCCACAGTTTTGGCTCTTCCTGCCACTCATCGATGAGTCTCGGCGTTGCGCCGACTATTGCTTGAGCTGGGTCGATCCTGGCAAGCTGCAGTGCGGCAAAGTCTCCGGCAGGGTCGGAGAGAGACAGCGATGATTCGGCGAATCGCTGGGCCGTAGTCGTCTTTCCGCACCACTTCGGTCCCTGAATGAGCACGGCACCAAAAATGCCAAGATCGCGTTCGATTGAGCGATCGATACATCTACTCATATACCTAGTCATCGTACTTCCCGCCATTCAAAGAAATATCTTGTTTTATAGCATCTTACCAGCGCGTAAAACATTTTGACGAAAAAGCATGACACAATTTGACGGTATTTCGTGAAACAAATTGACGATATTCTATGAAACAATTTGACGGCGTTTTATGAAACAGTTTTTCGGCCATTCGTGAAACGTTCTGCGGCGGTTTCAATCCGAAGTACATACTGTTAAATCTGTCCAAAGATGTCGTCTGCGTCGCCAATCGACAGACGGTGGTTTACATCTGTCACGTTAGTACTAAGATATTCATCTAATAAATTGCATTAGTGGCTTTAGTTTTGGGGGAAACGAGCAACGTGACTATGACATGCTCTTTGGTGGTCAACAGCAAGAGCGGTAATACAAGGATGGTTTCGGGCGCAATCAAGCGCGCTCTGCAGGCTGCGGGCGTTGAGTTTGTCCACGCTGCGGCGTTGAGCGACGATGCGGACGCAGATCAGGTTGCGCTCGAGGCGCAGGGCGCCTGCGCGGCCGACACGGTGCTCGTCGGTTTTTGGTGCGACAAGGGTGCGTGCACGCCTTCGGTCGCGGCGTTGCTCTCCGCCTTGCACGGCAAGCGCGTCTTCTTGTTTGGCACCTGCGGTTTTGGCGCCGACCAGAGCTATTACCAGCAGATTATCGACCGCGTGACCTCCAATTTGGCCAACGATGCCGAGCTTGCGGGCTGGGCGATGTGTCAGGGCAAGATGGGCCCCGCGGTCAAGCAGCGCTACGAGGCCATGCTCGAGCAAGATCCCGACAACGCGCGCTATAAGATGCTGCTCGACAACTGGGTTGCCGCAAAGGACCATCCCACCAAGGAAGATCTGGATAACATGGCTGCAGCCGCCAAAAAGGCCGTGCTGGGGGAGTAGCTCCCATCGCTGACGGCGGTCGGTCCATCTTTCTAAATGAAACGTCCTCCCGGGCGTCGGGGCACGAAGTTCCCTGCTCTACAGTCCTGCGCAAGACGAAGGCCACATTAAGTGGCCTTCTTTGCGT
>URHU01000064.1:0-9873 GCA_900547715.1 uncultured Collinsella sp.
TTTTTTTTCAAGCAGAAGACGGCATACGAGATCAGCCTCGGTCTCGTGGGCTCGGTTGCCACGGACGGCGCCGGTGCTGCCGCAGAGCCGGTCGAGGTGCACGTCGCCTCGCTCAAGGGCCCGACGTCGATCGGTCTGGTGCAGTTTATGGACCAGGCTGCTGATGGCGAGACGGACAATGAGTTCGACTTTGCGATCAACACCGCCGCTGACGAGATTGTGCCCAAGGTCATTCAGGGCGATATCGACATTGCCCTGGTGCCGGCCAACGTGGCGAGCGTGCTCTACAACAAGACCGAGGGCGCGGTGCAGGTCATCGACATCAACACGTTGGGCGTGCTGAACGTTGTGACGGGCGACGCGGACGTGACTTCGTTTGGTGACCTGGCGGGTCGCACCGTCTACATGACGGGCAAGGGCACCACGCCAGAGTACGTCATGAACTACCTGCTGGAGCGTGCGGGCCTGACCGGCCAGGTTACGCTCGAGTTTAAGAGCGAGCCCACCGAGGTGCTGTCAGCCCTGCTTGCCGACCCGTCCGCCGTGGGCGTGCTGCCGGAGCCGTTCAAGACCGCTGCTATCGCCAAGAGCGAAGGCAAACTGTCGGCACCGGTTAGCCTGACCGATGTGTGGGACGAGCTGGCGGGGGACACGGGTTCGCGCCTGCTGACGGGCGTGACCGTGGTGCGCCGCGCGTTTGCCGAGGAGCATCCCGAGGCCGTGGCGGAATTCTTGCGCTGCCATGAGGCGAGCGTTAAGGCTGTCAATGCGGCACCGGCAGACTGGGCGCAGGCCGTGGTCGATGCCGGCATCGTGGACAACGCCAAGATTGCCGAGAAGGCGATTCCCGGGTGCATGCTTGTGTGCCAGACGGGCAAGGATATGAAGGCGGCGCTTAGCGGGTATCTGCAGGTGCTGTCCGACGCGGACGCGAGCGCCGTGGGTGGTAAACTTCCGGCTGACGATTTCTACTACATGGAGTAGCCCGTGCGTGCGTTTGCTCGACACATGACAGAGCGTATGAAGGCGGTGGCGGCAGCAGGTGTCGTCGCCGCCTTTTGGCTTGCCGCGTGGATGCTGGTGGCGGTGCTGGTGGCGCAGCCGCTGATCTTGCCGGGGCCGGGTGCTGTTGCCTTGGCGTTGCTGCGGCTGGTGTGCGATGGCGGTACCTGGGCGATTTTGGCGGGCTCGGGCGCGCGGATACTGGGCGGGCTGGCTCTTGCCGCGGTGTGTGGTGGCGTGCTTGCCGGGATTTCGTCACATTCGCGGGCGTTTGCGCACCTGGTGGCTCCGGCGCTGTCGTTTGTAAAGGCGACGCCGGTTGCCTGCGTGGTGGTCCTGCTGCTCATTTGGCTGGGGTCGGCACGTGTGAGCATCGCCGCCGTCTTTTTGATGGCGCTGCCGGGCGTATATTTCTCGCTGGCCGAGGGCTTGGCACAAGTGGATAAGCCGCTGGAGCAGATGTTCCGTCTGCATGGCGTGCGGGGCTGGCGCCTGTTTTGCACCCACACCTGGCGCGAGGTCCTGCCGTTTGCGCTTTCGTGTGCGCGTGCCGTGATCGGCATGAGCTGGAAGGCCGGCGTGGCGGCGGAGCTGATCGGCATGGCGGTGGGCACCGTGGGCGAGCGCATCTATCAGGCGAAGCTTTTGATTGAGACGGCTGACCTGCTGGCGTGGACCGTGCTGGTCGTGGCGGCATCGTGGGCGTGCGAGCGCGTGCTGGTGTGGCTGCTGCGGGCTTCGGGGCCCGCAGCATGGCGTGCTGCTGTGCGGGCGCATGGGCGTGGTAATCGCTGGCGTGCGGGCGGCTCTGCTGGCGCCGGCGCTGCGGCGGAGCTTGCGCTTGCCGTGGGCGATCGGGCGCCCTGGGCTCCGGCGCTCGACGGACTGGTGCTTCGCGTGCCCGCCGGTGGGCGTACCTGCGTGATGGGCGCCTCGGGTGTGGGCAAGTCGACGTTGCTTGCGCTGGCGGCGGGGGAGTGCGTGCCGTGCTCCATGGTGTTTCAGGATGTGCGCCTGGTAGAGAGCGCCTCGGCTTTGGATAACGTGCTGGTGTGCGCCGACGCGCGCGTGGACGCCTCGAGTGCCGCGGCCCTGTTGCGCCTGCTGGTGCCGGGGGTCGATGTGCATGCCCGCGTGGCCGAGCTCTCGGGCGGGCAGCGCCGTCGCGTCGAGATTGCCCGAGCCCTGCTGTGTCCGGGCGGCGCAGTGATTCTGGACGAGCCCTTTACCGGTCTAGACATCGCTGCGCGCGACGCGTGCACCGAGGTCGTGCTCGACTTGCTCGACGGCCGTATGCTGTTGTTTGCCACGCACGATGCCGCTGACGCTCGGGCCCTCAATATCTCGGACATCATCACGCTCTAAAGACTTACTCAGCAACAAATTGATCCGTTTTTTCTCCGTCCCCATGGGGTCGGGTATGGTATTCTATCTGCGGGGTAATACTTAGGAATACCAAGTAATACCAACGCCGTAGAACAAACTCCAGATGCGGGCCAATCGGGTTGCCTTCACAGCCCGTCGCCCAGCCGCGTGGCCCGCATCCATCCGCACCACTGTCGTTTCAAAAAGGAAGCGCCATGGCAGAACACATGACCCCGGTTGTCGCGAAGGTCTTGCCCGAGGAAAAGGCGGCCTTCGCGGCGGCAACCCAGCTTGTAGGCACCACGCCGTCCAACGCCATCCGCATGTTTATCGCCGCGTTTAATCGCTGCGGCACCTTTCCGTTCGACATTTCGCCCAGCGGGGCCTTTGGTAAAGACTGTCCCCAACAACTAGTCGTTAAAGAACGTCCCCAATGACTAGTCGTCGGGAGGAGGTTGGCATGCTCAATGCGATGATTTGGGCGCTTGCCTGTTTTGGCGTTGTCGCTGCCGATATAGCCCTGAGCGTGGTTCTGTTTTCAGTTCTCGATGCCGTGTCGGTGCTGACGGGCTATCCGATCGACAATCTCGATATCCAATGGTTCCAGGCTGCCGCTCAGACGGCATCGTTTTTGATGGCGCTGCTGTGGTGGCGTTATTTGTGGCCGCGGTCGTTTGTCGCGCGCTGGCAAGGTGAGCGTCCACTTGGCGGGGGATTGCGTAGCGCGTGGAAGCGCATTGCCTGCGTTATCGTGATCGGCTTGGCCCTGCAGGTGGTCGTTGGCTACGTGACCGACGCCGTGCTGTCGCTGTTGCCCGAGGTCGCGGCAGACTATAGCGAGCTCGTCGAGGAAACGGGCATGGGCGATACCAGCCTTCTTGCTGTCCTGACCACGGTGCTCGGCGCTCCGTTTTGCGAGGAGTTGCTGGTGCGCGGCATTATTTTTGAGTTTTCGCTCCGAGCGTTTAACCCGCAGTGCCGCCCACTTTGGAAGCGCCGACGTCTCGTGCGACCGCAAGACGGCGCCATGGTGCCCTGGGCGGCCCCGAGTAACTGGGGTATCGCCGCGGCGATTGTGCTGCAGGCGGCGATCTTCGGCTTTATGCACATGAACTGGGTGCAGGGTTGCTATGCGGGCGCTGCCGGCCTCATTTTTGGTTGTGTGCTCGTGACGACCGGAAAGCTTCGCTACACGATCCTGCTGCACTTTGCCTTTAATGCCGGGTCGTATCTCATGACGTTGCTCTGGTTTGTGAACACGCCGTTCGACGTTGTGGTCACGGTTGGCATCGCCGGCTTTGTGCTGGTAGAGGCGATGCACTCGCTGCTTCGATTGTGCATTCCCGTGTCGCGCGAAGCTGATCGGTCTGAGTAATAACGCCTTTAATTAGACCGATGCGTCCTGAACGCACCTGGCGTTTCGCCGAATGCTTCTTTGAATTTTGAGTAAAAGAATGACATGTTGGAGATGCCGACTTTTCGGGCTACATACTGCACGCTGCGCTCGGTGTTATTGAGAAGATATGCCGCCTCTGTGAGCTGCTGGTTGAGCTTGATTTGCGAAAACGTTTTGCCGGTTTTTTGCTTGATCAAGCTGCTGAGATAGCTGGTGCTATAACCCGTATCGCTCGCAATGCTTTCGAGTGTGCAGTCGCCGTAGCTTCGCTCAATATGATTCAGAATCGACACGATGCGTTCGTCCGACATGATCGCCTGGTTATCAGTTGCGGAGCGTCGGTACAGTCCTCGAATGAGAACAAGGAATAGGCTGACGGCGAGGTGCCTCATGAGTTCATTGGAATAGGCATCTTTAAAGTGATATTCGATAAAGAGCATCTCGATGAGGCGTCGCGCATGTCGGGCGTATTCCTCTGGAAGAATGAGATATTTTCGGGCCTCGCGGTTTTTGGACACAAAATCAAATAGAAGATTCGTTAATGGTGACGCGCCGGGTAGCTGGCTCAGGAACAACGAATCGAACATTTCTTTTTTGAAGACGATCGAAATGACGATATCATGCTCGCCCTTAACGTATGGAACGCTTCTGACTACGCCGGTGTTGCAAATGAGCACGTCGCCCTTTTTAAGGAGTAGTCGCCGTCCGTTGACGATAAACGTGCAGACGCCGTCGTACACGTAGTTAAGCTCCATATCCCGATTGATATGAGGAGGAATATCGGTAAAGCGCGATTCCTTGATAAGGCCCACGGGGTTTTCGTCGAGAGTTTCTTTCCAATCAAACAGATAGACCTCTTCGCCGTTAATGGTTGTGGTTTCCACCCTGTTATATCGCGGGCTGAGCTCTCCCGGATGTGCGCGATGCCACTCTTCGGTCTCGGTATGCGTATAGAGCAGCTGTTTGAGATTCGAATCCATGGGGTGCTCCAGGGGTGAACGGTAGAATCGATGCCTTAAACGGTATTATATCTAAAAAAATGTTATAAACCCACGCTTTCTATGCGATATCTTATGCATCTTGTTCTTCCTAGTATTGGGTTATCCGCTGGAGCATCCGATCAAGGAGGGCAAATGAGTAAGTTAAAACATGGGTTTGACTCCGACTTTTTATGGGGCGGAGCCATATCGTGCTCGCAGGCCGATGGCGCCTGGAATGAGGGCGGAAAGGGAAAGTCGACGCAGGATTGTCGATGGCTGGATGGTACCTGGACTCATGACCAGATTGAGGACAAGCATCAAAACAACCCCTTCTGCCATGACGAACTAATGAACGCTCTCGCAGATGATGGTGTTGAGTTCTACCCGTTTAGGCGTGGCAACGACTTCTATCATCACTATCGTGAGGACATCGCGCTTTTTGCGGAGATGGGTCTCAAGCTGTTCCGCACCTCTATTTGCTGGAGCCGAATCTATCCTAACGGAGATGACCTTGAGCCTAACCGCGAAGGCATCGAGTGGTATCGAAGCATGCTGGGTGAGTGCAAAAAGCACGGCATTAAGACCTTCGTCACCATGCTCCACTATGACATCCCGGTAAATCTTGTCACCACATATGGGGGATGGAAGAATCGTAAGACGATTGATTTCTTCGCCCGCTATGTCGAGACAATCGTTACGGAATTGGGCGATCTGGTCGATTTCTGGCTGCCTTTTAACGAGTTCAATGCAGCGCGTTTTTCGCCTTGGGACGGGGTCTGTCTGGTCAAAGACGAAGAGGGGGAGAACTTCGATCGAGCCATCTTCCAGTGCCTGCACCACGAGTTCGTTGCCAATGCGCGTGCCGTCGAGATTGTCCACCGTCTTTCGCCCGATACTCCCGTTGGCGGCATGATCGCTCGATTCTGTACGTATCCCGCCACCTGCCGTCCCGAAGATAACATGCAGGCTATTCACGACGACCAGTATTCCAACTGGTTCTATACGGACGTGATGGCTCGTGGAAAATACCCCGCTTATATGAATCGCTATTTCGATGCGTGCGATATCGAGATTCAAATGGAACCGGGCGATGAAGAGCTCATCGCTCGCAACACGGTCGACTTCCTGGCCTTTTCGTACTACTTTTCCCAGGTATCCACCTGCGATCAGGGATGGGAGAAGACTGCGGGTAATCTGGTCATGGCAAACAAGAACCCTTATCTCGAGACGAGTGAGTGGGGCTGGCAGCTCGATCCCATTGGTCTGAGGGTTACCCTTAACCAGATGTATGACCGCTATGGCCTGCCCCTGTATATCGCCGAGAACGGCCTCGGTACATCTGATGTAGTCGAGGAGGATGGCAGCATCCACGACGAGTATCGAATCGATTATTTGCGCCAGCACATAAAGTGCCTTAAGGAAGCAGTGATCGATGGCGTTGACGTGCGCGGATATATGATCTGGGGATTCATTGACCTTGTTGCCTGCGGTCCTCTTACGATGGACAAGCGCTACGGGCTTATCTATGTCGATTTGGATAATTGCGGCAACGGCACTGCGGAGCGCTCGCGTAAAGACTCTTTCTATTGGTATCAGAAATGTATCGCCACTAATGGCGAGGATCTTGGGTAGGAGTGATTGTCGTGGCAGACAAGAAGGAACTGGCCGCTCGCGTCCTCGAGCTCGTGGGCGGCGCCGATAACGTTGTTATGGCAACGCACTGCATTACAAGGCTCAGATTCAACCTGAAGGACGATAGCAAGGCAGACCTGGAGGCCCTTAAGACGCTTGACGGCGCCTTGGGCGCGCAGGTTAAAGACGGGCAGTGGCAAGTTATCATCGGCGCCAGCGTGGGGTCGGTATATGACGAATTGGAGCCCATGCTAGGTGACAGGATGGGTGGCGAGGTCTCCGCCGACGCCGAGCAGCCTGAGCTCCAAAAAGGTTCGGCTCGCGTATTCGATATCATCACCGGCATCTTCTCCGCTATCATTCCCGCACTGGTGGCGGGAGGCATCGTAAAGGGCATCCTGGCTGCTATCGCGGCTTTTGGAATCGACACGGGTGCCGGCGACTTTGCGATATTCAATATGATTTCGGATATCCCGTTCTACTTCTTGCCGTTTTTGCTGGCAATGTCTACAGCTGATAAGTTCCGGGTCAACCGTTCGCTTGCGCTTTGTGTTGCCGGATCGCTGATGTACCCGACCATTGTCAACGCTGTCGGTACGGGCGAGACGCCCCTTGCGCTGTTCGGTTTTGCGGTGCCGATTTTTAGCTACGCCGATTCCGTGTTCCCGGTCATCTTTGGCGTCATTGGCTTGTCCTTTGTATATCGCGCAATCGACAAGGTCGTGCCGGATCTTTTTAAGCTCGTTGTCGTCCCGGCACTCTCCCTTGCTATCGTGATTCCGGTCAACCTGTTTGTGCTCGCTCCGATTGGTGCCTGGTGCGGTCTTGGTCTCGCCAACGGTATCGTTTGGCTATTCTCGACGTTGGGCCCCGTTGCCGGTTTTCTGCTGGGCTTCTTTATGCCGCTTATCGTGCTCTTCGGCATGCATCAGTCAACGAGCCCTATCCAGATTTCCAATATCGCAACGCTTGGGTATGACTATCTGCTCCCGATCTCTTTCTGCCATAACCTCGCCGAAAGCGGTGCGTCTTTTGGTGCGGCCCTGCGCATGACCGACGAAAAGCTCAAGTCCGCTGCAATGACGTGCGCCTTCTCAGCATTTATGGGAATTTCCGAGCCCGCCTTGTTTACCGTTCAGGTTCCTAACAGGACTCCGCTTATCGCTGCGATGATCGCGGATGGTATTGGCGGTGCGCTCACCGTTGTTCTGGGCGCTAAGTGCTTCGGCTTTGTTATGCCCGGCATTACCTCGTTGCCCGTTTATGCCGATCCAAGCGGCAATCCCATGAACCTGATCATGATTGTCGTCTGCATCGCTTTGACTTGGGTTATCTCTGCGGCGCTCTCGTTTGCGCTCTATGGTCGTTTCGACAAAAAGTAACGACGTTTTGAGATAGACAATATTAATCGGCCGCTCGCCGGGGAATCGTTCTGCGACGCCCCGGCGAGCGGCATTTTATTGGTGGGGCGTGTCGTGTCGCCAACGGCGGCATGCCGCCTCGCCGCGCTAGTTGCGTCTGCCGCCTCCGTTGGCGCCCTGACGCCCCTGTGCCGCGCGATTGCGACCGGCAGTGTTCTGCGCGCGGGACATACCGCCGTGACCCTTGCTGCCCTTGGGCCCCTTGCCGGCGGCGCCACCGTGGGCCTTGCCGCCCTTCTTGCCGGTGCCATGCCCACCGCCGGCAGACGTCTCGCCCGGGCGTGGCGGCACGGGGCGGATCAGGCAATGCTTGGTATAGCCGATCAGGTCACGACGCCCGGCCTTCTCTAGCGCCTCGCGCACCAGCTTGTAGTTCTCGGGCTTGCGATACTGGATGAGCGCGCGCTGCATGGCCTTCTCATGCGGGTCGCGCGCCACGTAGATCGGCTGCATGGTGCGCGGATCTACACCGGTGTAGTACATGCAGGTCGACATGGTGGACGGGGTAGGGTAGAAGTCCTGTACCTGCTCGGGCATGTAGCCCATGTCGCGCACGGCTTCGGCAAGGTCCACGGCTTCCTTCATGGTTGAACCGGGGTGGCTCGAGATCAGATACGGCACCACGTACTGCTTGAGTCCGTATTCGCGATTCAAGCGTTCAAATTTACGGCAGAATGCGTCGTAGACAGCTCGGCTCGGCTTGCCCATCACGGACAGCACCGCGTCGCTCACGTGCTCGGGCGCTACGCGCAGCTGGCCCGAGACATGGTGTTCCAGCAGCTCGCGTAAAAACTCGTCCGAGGCATCGGCCATGGTGTAGTCAAAACGGATGCCGCTGCGCACGAAGACCTTTTTGACGCCCGGCAGCTGGCGCAGGTCGCGCAACAGCTGCGTGTAGCCGCTTTCGTCGACCACCATGTTCTTGCATACGCTCGGCCACAGACAGCGCTTGTTCTTGCACACACCGTGCTTGAGCTGCTTGTCGCAGGCGGGGCGGCTAAAGTTGGCCGTTGGTCCACCCACGTCGTTGATGTAGCCCTTAAACTCGGGATCTCGCGTGAGCAGCTCGGCCTCGCGCATGATCGAGTCGTGGCTGCGCATCTGCAACACGCGGCCCTGGTGGAAGGTGAGCGCGCAAAACGAGCACTCGCCAAAACAGCCGCGGTTGGAGCTAATGGAAAACTTGATCTCGGCAAAGGCCGGCACGCCGCCTGCCGCGTCGTAGTCGGGATGCCAATCGCGTGCGTAGGGGAGTTCGGCAACCTCGTCCATCTCGTCGGTGGTGAGTGTTGCCGACGGCGGGTTCTGCACCACGTACACGCTGTTGGGATATGGCTCTACCAGGCGATGCCCGGTGATGGGGTCCATATTCTGCTGCTGCACGTTAAAGCTGCGGGCGTAGTTGAGCTTGTCAGCGGCAAGGTCGTCCCAGCTGGGCAGCAGATCGTAGTCGTAGACCTCGTCGAGCGAACCCGTGCGGTAGACGGTGCCATTGATATAGGTGATCTGGTCCACGGGCAGTCCCGCGTCGAGTGCGTCGGCGATCTCGACGATCGCGTGCTCGCCCATGCCGTAGATGAGGATGTCGGCGCCCGAGTCGAGCAGCACCGAGCGCTTGAGCTTGTCCTGCCAGTAGTCGTAGTGGGCCAGGCGACGCAGGCTTGCCTCGATGCCACCGATAATGATGGGGGCGTCCTTAAACGTCTGGCGGATGAGGTTGCCGTAGACCGTGACGGCGCGATTGGGACGGCGCCCCTCCTCGCCACCGGGGGTATAGGCGTCGGTGTGGCGGCGATGCTTGGTCACCGAATAGTGGTTGACCATGGAGTCCATGTTGCCGGCACTGACGAGAAAGCCTAGGCGCGGCTCGCCGAGCACGGTGATGCTGGCGGGGTCGGTCCAGTCGGGTTGGCAGATGATGCCCACTTTGTAGCCGTGCGCGTCGAGGACGCGGCTGATGATGGCCATGCCAAAGCTGGGATGGTCCACGTAGGCGTCGCCGCAGATGTAGACAAAGTCGCACTGGTCCTGTCTCTTATACACATCTCCGAGCCCACGAGACAGGCAGAAATCTCGT
>URHU01000065.1:0-9769 GCA_900547715.1 uncultured Collinsella sp.
ACGAGATTTCTGCCTGTCTCGTGGGCTCGGAGATGTGTATAAGAGACAGTCTATAAGGTGTGCATTAGCCATAATGTGACGATCAAGCTTCCCAAAGAGGTCCCTGGCTCTATTGCGCAGAGTTTTCGCGATATCTTTGCATTTGGGTTTTCGATCCTTGCGTGCGCTTTTATCGATCTTGCGAGCCGCAAGCTGCTTGCTGTGCCGTTCGCCAATTTGGTATCCGCTCTCATCTCGCCGCTGTTCTCCGCGGTCGACACCTATCCTGGCATGGCGCTTATCGAAGGCGCGGTCGCGCTTTTCCAATTTATGGGTATCCACGGTGCTTCGGTTGTCATGAGTCCGATCAATGCTGCGCTCTACGGCAATACCGTTACCAATCTTGAGGTTTTCCAAGCAGGTGGACACCCGTCAATTGCTCTCACGCAGGACTTTACAAGCTTCATCGGCGGTCTGGGCGGTTCTGGCTGCACGTTCATCGTTCCTATTATCCTGATCATGTTTATGCGCTCCAAGCAGCTTAAAGCTATGGGCAAGGCATCGATTATCCCGGTGATTTTTGGAGTTAACGAGCCCGTTATCTTCGGTATGCCGATTGTTCTCAATCCCTATATGTTCGTGCCCTTCCTAGTGGCTCCTATGGTCAACGCCATTATCGGTAAATTTTTCATTGACGTCATTGGAATGAACGCCCCCATGTATACCATGCCGTGGGCGCTTCCCGGCCCAATCGGTGCATTCCTCACCACGGGTCTCGATCTGCGTTCTCTCGTATTGATGGCAGTGCTGTTGGTCGTTGACTTTGTGATTTACTATCCGTTCTGCAAGGCGTATGACCATCAGCTTTGTTTGGAAGAGTCTGCAAAGGAGACTGCAGGAAACTCGGATGCAGATGCTATTGCCGAACAGGAAAATGTCGCAAAAGCTCTCGAGGCGGTAAAGGACAAGGCGGAGCAGATCCGCGTGCTTGTGCTTTGCCAGGGTGCCGGCACTTCGACTCTCTTGGCAAATGCTCTTCGCGAAGGTGCCGCTGCTAAGGGTATCGATCTGGTTTCTCAGTCCGGTGCGTACGGAAGCCACTATGAGACGATGGATCAGTACAACGTGATTGTTCTGGCGCCCCAGGCACGCATGTACTATGACGCTATGAAGGCCGATACCGATCGCCTTGGAATTAAACTGCTCACCACAAGGGGCAAGGAGTATATCGACCTTACCAACGATCCCGAAGGTGCAATTGACTGGATCGTTCAGGAGCTGGCCAAATAGTGGATGCACTCCGTCGTTGATTCGTCGGTGTATAGTACGGCCCCGCAGCTTATTGAGCTGCGGGGCCGTATTTCGTTGAGTATCTAATTGAGACAATGAGCGCAACCGTCGTGAGGTCGCATTGGCGCTCTCCGAGTCACCGACAAGCTGCCTTCCATCTATGTGACCAATTCGCTTTCGGTCTTTAACCTGCTCGAGGCGCGCGAGGGCTGCGACCTGTGCCTCGTGGGCGGTATGTACCGTCGCCGCACTGCCGCTTTTGTGGGGCCAACGGCCGAGGATGCCCTGCGTGCGCTGGGCATCGACGCGGCGTTTATCGGTGCCAACGGCATCTTGGACGGTGACATATCTACGTCCAACATGGACGAGGGCCGTATCCAGCAGCTCGCCTTTAGCAAGGCCGATGCGCGCTATCTGATTGCCGACTCCAGCAGGATCGGCAGGCGATACTTCTGCCCCCCCCTGCCGGCGCAGGGGTATCGCTTTACAATGACGCGCAAATAACTTTGAGCAACAAGGATGAGGCTATTCTGAGATATGACTAGACTCCGTATTTCGTCTTTATGTCCCTTGAGAATGAATCATAGTCTTCATAGAGTCCCTCTTTGCTTTCATCCTCGGCGTGGTTTACACGTTCAAGGAGCTTATCCTTTGGAGCCTCTTTTGTTATTGCGGCCTCGCCATCGGGTATTGTGGATTGCAAGAATAGTTCTAGAGCATGGACGTCTTTGAGTATGTAGCCCGTCGAACGGCCCGCTCCTGTTTTTTCGATTGCGCTGCAACTAACAAGCTGACCGAGGGTTCGTTTAACGGTTACCTCGCTGATATCGGGGCAGTTGGACCGGATGTCGGATTTCTTAATGACGCCGGGTCTCTGTTGAAATAGAACAGCGATGCGCGCTTGCTTCGACATGGGACGAGTGCTTGATTCAATTAAGGTACGCTGCTCGAGCTGTCGGTAGGCGGCTAGGGTTGTTCCGAGCATGAAACGGATAAAAGGTGCTTCGGTGTTTTGATTTTCATTCCATCCAGTGGAGCTTGCAGCGAGGGCGTTGTAGTAGAGCGCCTTGTTGTCTTCAATAAGTCGTTCGATGCTGATGTAACGCGCAACGTCGTATCCAGTCTTTTCGAGCAGCAGCGTTGTAAGGAGCCGGCTCATCCTGCCATTGCCATCGTTGAAGGGATGAATGCTAACAAAATCGAAGATAAAGCGGAGCGATATAAGGAGGGGATCGCAAACTTGGCGAGATAAAGCATCGTTGAGGGACTGGCAGGCTTCTTTAATAAGTCCCGGGGTTGCTAGAGCCGAAGGGGGCCTAAAGCGCACAAATCGATTACCTTGATCGTCAATGGAGACGATTTCGTTATCGCCATCTTTCCAATGGCCTCCATACGAGATTGCCGTGTGCGCCATGAGGTCACGATGCAACTGCAGAATGACCGATGGCGTTACGGGAATGGAATCGTGTTGCTCGTGAATAAGCGACAGCACATCTCGGTATCCAGCGATTTCTTCCTCTGCGCGGGAGCTTGGCTTGGCGGAATACGCCATGATCGCTTTGAGTCTTTTTTGGGTGGTAACAATTCCTTCAAGTCCGTTGGAGGATCGGGTGCTTTGGATCTTAGCCTCCTCCATTAGGGACGATAGAAGCTCGGGTTTGACTTGACTCAGAGCAAGCTGACGGCCTTTATGCTCGCGTATCAAGAGGAGGAGGTTGGTGATTGGAGTTGCTTCGAGTTCCGCTGGGACTGTGGTGTAATCGAACTGGCGCATGCGGCTCCTTTCGGTATCACGAACATACTTTCGATATCATAATACCATTAAATGATACCGAAAGTATGTTCGTGATACCGAAAACTAGAAACCATGCTTCATAACTGCTTGGAAAGTTCGGATTTGACTATCTTATTGTCTTGATCTGTAACAGGTAGACGGTCGAAAGTGGGCTACGTGTTACAGATTGAGATCTTTTAGCCCTGGTTGCTCGTTCGTCTAAATCTATAACAGCTAGGGCCGAAAATCCCTGCTAGATGTTACAGATTGAGACAAACGGCCCGCTCAGGTCCGAGCCAAAAAAAGCCGCATGCGAACCCGTGGAGGGATTCGCATGCGGCCGACAGGGGGTATGCGGCAAAAGTTAGGCCATGAGCAGGCCGGTCTCCGAGACGTTCTTGTACCAGTACGCGCTCGCCTTGGGATAGCGCTTCTGGGTCTCAAAGTCGATGTAGAACAGGCCGTAACGCTTGTTATAGCCGTTGGTCCAGGAGAACTGGTCCTGTAGCGACCACACAAAGTAGCCGTCGACGTTCACGCCGCCGTCGATCGCCTTGAGGATCCACGCGAGATGCTGGCGCATGTAGTCGATACGAGGGGCGTCGTTGATAAAGCCATCCTCGAAGTCGTCCTTATAGCCCATGCCGTTCTCGGTGATGTAGATCTTCTTGTAGTTGGGGTAATCGTTCTTAATGCGCAGCAGCAGGTCGTAGAGGCCCTCGGGATAGATGATCCAGTCCCAATCGGTGGTGGGTACGCCTTCGCGCACGCATGACTCGCCCACGCCCTTGAGGAACCAGCGCGAGGAGCCCTTGTCGCCGGTGCCATTGTGGTTGATGTCGTTTTCGCCCTCGGCGGCACGCAGGAACTGGCACTTGTAGGTGTTGACGCCCAGGCAATCGTTGTAGGGGAGCGCGGCGGTCAGCGCGGCGATGTCCTCGTCACGGACGTCGAGCTCGCCGCCGGCGATATGGGCCAGCTTGGTTGCGGCTTCCATGGTGTCGGCTGCATAGTGGCCGCGGAAAGTGGCGTCGAGCACCCAGCGGTTGTTGATGACATCGGCCATGCGAGCTGCCTCGCAGTCGGCAGCACTGTTGGGATCGAGGGGATACTTGGGCTCCAGGTTCTGGACAATGCCGATCTCGCCCTCAAAGCCGCCCTCATGGAAGGCGACGACAGCCTTGGCGTGGGCCACCATCATGTTGTGCATGAGCTGGAAAGCCTTGTCCAGGCGATACTTCTCGCCGTGCGGCCAGTTGCCGACGATAAAGCTGCCCTCGGCGGTCGCGGGAATCTCGTTAAAGGTAAACCAGTGCTTGACCTCGGTGAACTCGGCAAAGCAGAACTTGGCGTACTCGACAAAGGCGTCGATCGTCGTGCGCGTCAGGAAGCCCTCGCCGCCGTTCTGGTAAAAGGCCTCGGGCGTATCAAAGTGATCGAGCGTGACATAGGGGATAACGCCGGCTTTGTTGCAGGTGGCAAAGAGCTCGTGATAGAAGGCAACACCCTCGGGGTTAATCTCACCAGTGCCGCTGGGGAAGATGCGGCTCCAAGCGATGGAGACACGGATACCGTTGATGCCGAAGCGCTGGCACAGGTCGATATCGACCGGGTACTTGTTGTAGAAATCGCTTGCGGGATCGGGGGAGAAGCGACCCTGAGCAGCCAGGAAATCGTCCCAGGGCACTTTGCCCTTGCCGTGCGTACGGGTCTCGCCCTCAACCTGGTAAGCAGCGGTGGCGCCGCCAAACACAAAGCCGTCGGGGAACTGCATGGGGTTGGTCATGAGTCATCCTTTCTGTGGGATACGAATAGGGAGAGGTGCCCGAACCGGGAATCCGGGCACCAACAGAGGGAGGAACTAGTCGAGGTTCTCGCGGAGCCACTTGATGGCGCCAGCGGGGTCGCGAGTAAGGTCGATATATTCCTTACCGCGGGGAGCGAGCAGCTTAATGCCCAGGCGATCGGTGTCGGCCTTCATGTCGTTGTAGTAGCTACGAACCTGCGGGGCGAGCACGATAACGTCGTACTGATCCATGATGGCAGTGTGCTGGCCATAGGCGCCTGCGGAGGAAGCGATGTTCTCTCCGGTCTGCGCAGCACCTTCCTTGATGGCGTTGGCGAGCATGGCAGAGGTGCCGGCGCCGGCGCACAGGACGAGGACCTTCAGGCCATCGACATCCTTCTTAGCGGATGCGTCGGAGGCGGGCTCGGGCTGATCGGCGACAGGCTTGCTGTCGGCGGCAGCGGCGGTCGGCTCGACGGCAGCGGCGGTCGGCTCGACGGAAGCGGCGGTCTGCTCGACAGCGGGCGCAGAGGTGCTGGCGGCGATGGTGGCAGCACCATCGGACTCGAGACCCAGCTCGGCGGCGCGCTCGGCCTCCTGGTCGCAGAGCAGCTTATCGTATGCCTTCAAGAACGGCAGGTAGATGATGGCGTCCAGCAAGATGATGATCGCGACAAATACCAGGGCGATAAGCTGGAAGTTCGTGGTGATGAAGATGCCGATGGGGGCAGGGGTAGCCCAAGGCACCACGAAGGAGAAGCCGTTCATGCCCACGTTGTCGATAAAGAACTTGGCAACACTTACGTTGACGCAGCCGGCGGCAACAAAGGGGATGAGCATGTAGGGGTTAAGGATCATCGGCGCGCCAAAGAGCAGCGGTTCGTTGACGGCGAAGGCAACAGGAACAATCGAGGCCTTACCGACGGCTTTGAGCTGCTTGGACTTCATAAAGAGAATCAGCAGAAGCGGCACGATAAACGTGGCGCCGGTGCCGCCGAACTCACCCACGAGCGACATGTTGAAGGTGAGGGAATGGGCGGGGTGACCACCGGCCAGCAGAACCTGCAGGTTCTCAGCCTGGTTGGCAAGACGGATGGGGTCGATGCCCGGCTGGACAATCGAAGGACCGTGGACGCCGATGAACCAGAAGAACGCGGTGGCTGCCTGGATAAGGATAAGGCCAGGATAGGTTTCTGCAGCGGTAAAGAGCGGGGAGAGCAGCTTGATGAGCAGCTCGGAGAACGGAACGCCCATGAGGTTGCGCACAACCACATCGATGATGCCGCAGATGATGACAGCGCCACCAAAGGGGATGATGTCGCGGAAGTTCTGGGCGATGGCGCCCGGAACCTCCTTGGGCAGCTTAATGGTCAGATCGCGCGAGACGCAGAACTTATAGACCCACACGGTAATGAACGCGGCGATATAGGCCGAGAACAGACCGCGCGTACCCATGCTGGTGCAATCGAAGACAGAAAGCTCGGAGCCGTTGAACTTGGTGGTGAACTGCGTAACAGCGAGCAGCAGCATGCTGCACTGGGCGGCAACCATGGTGGAGCCGTCGTTGAGCACCTTGCCGGCGGGCATGCGACGGTTCATGGAAGCCGTAAAGTTCTTGGCGGTGGTGCCGGCAACCATGATGCCCATGACGCCCATGGTGAAGTTGTACAGCTTGTTGCACCAGTCGATGAGCGGCTGGGGCAACGTGATTCCAACTACGCCGGGAAGGGTGGCGATCAGCAGAAAGATCGAAGAGGTAAGGACGATGGGCATGCACCCAAGGAATCCGTCTTTGATGGCCTGGAGGTAGATGTTTCTCGAGATCTTCTCGAAGAACGGTTGATGCTTTTCGAGCATCTTTACGATGGCGTCCATAGAGCTCCTTTGCTACTTGATGCGCGATGCATGTGGATGGAACTGGTCGTCGATGGATGGTCAGGACTGCCCGGAAACCTTCCTGCTTAAGGAAGGCATTGCGAAATGACAACGTTGTCATTTCGTTAATGACAACGTAAGACATTTTTGGAAGAGCAACAAGGATATACGGGTGAGCGGTCGATATTGTCCGGTAAACGGTTGATTTGTCAGTCGGGCAGGTAGTGTATGCTAGAACGCAAAAAGCAAGCGATAGAGAACCGAGTGGAGAAGCAGTGGCAACGATGGACAAGAAAAATGTCTCAATGAATGATGTGGCAGTTGCCGCGGGCGTTTCTCTCAAGACGGTGTCGCGCGTGATCAACGAGCCCGATAGCGTGCGAGAGTCGACACGCGATAAGGTCCATTCGGCCATGGAGGCGCTCGGGTTTCGAGCCAACTTTGCCGCGCGTTCACTCAAGTTGGGCCGTTACGGGTGCATCGGCGTGGTGCTGTTCCACTTGTCGGGCGGCAACGTGGACATGATTGACGGTATCGCCGATGCCGCCGCAGAGCGAGGCTTTGCGCTCACGATGATTAAGAAGCGCGCGGGGGAGAAGATGACCCTTGCCGAAGCGGCGCGCAGGATGTCGCAGCTGCCTGTTGATGGCATGATCTTCAACCTGCGTCAGATGGTCGATGACTTTGATACCTTTGAGGCACCGAAGGACCTCAAGACGGTGATTATCACGCCGATGGAGCATCCTGCCTGCTCTACCGTTAGTGACGATCAAGAGGGTGGCGCGCGCATGGCGTGCGAGTACTTCTTGAATCGCGGACACAAGAATGTGTACTTCGTCTCTGGTAAGAAAGAGGCGCTGTCGAGCCAGTGTCGCATGAAAGGTTGGCGTGCGGCACTCGAGGCGCGTGGCATTGAGCCGCCCGAGCCTCTGCAAGGCGATTGGAATGCGGATAGTGGCTATGCTGCGGGCCTTGTGCTTGCCGATAAACCCGATTGCACGGCGGTCCTCGCGGCTAACGACTGCATGGCAAACGGCGTGATGATGGCTTTACGTGACAAAGGGCTCAGTGTGCCCGACGACGTGTCCGTGATCGGCTTCGACGATGAGCTCTACAAGACGATTCCCAACTCGATTCTGACGTCGGTGAAGTTTCGCCACCGCGAGCTGGGCGTCCGTGCGCTCAACGAGGTCGTCGCGGGCCTAGAAGCCCCGAGCTCCAGAAGCCGCACGCTTGTGTCGGGCGTGTTGGTCGAGCGTTCCAGCGTAAAGGACCTGCGGGCGTAGACGTGCTCGGCCTGTTCGTCTAAATCTGTAATAGGTAGGGCCGAAAATCTCAGCTAGATGTTACAGATTTAGACAATTCGGTCCAGCTTATTCCGTTTGTCTCGATCTGTAACAACTAGACGGTCAAAAGTGGTCTACATGTTACAGATCGAGATTGTTCGGCCCGGGCCGCCCGTTCGTCTAAATCTGTAACAGCTAGGACCGAAAAACTCGGCTAGATGTTGCAGATTGAGATGAACAGGAGGACGGGTGCGGTCTAAACAAAATGGCCCGCGCATCACACATCGATGCACGGGCCATTTATTGTCTGCAAGCGGCAGGTGGTGTCAGCGTCTTATGCCTCGAGGTTTTCCTCGATCCAGGCGACGGCACCCTTGGGATCCTTAGTGAGGTCGATGTACTGTTTGCCCTTGGGCGACAGCAGCGTGATGCCCAGGCGGTCGGTGTCGGCCTTCATCTCGTTGTAATAGGTGCGAACCTGCGGAGCCAGGACGATGACGTTGTACTGGTCCATGATGGCGTAGTGGCTGCCGTAGGCACCGGCGTTGGCGGTAATGTCGATGCCCAGCTCGTCGGCGCCTTCCTTAAGCGCGTTGGCGAGCAGTGCAGAGGTGCCGGCGCCAGCGCACAGAACCAGAACCCTCAGATCCTTGCCCTTAAGGGCGGACGGAGCTGCGGAGGCCTCAGTGGCAGAAGCGGTCTCGACAACAGGAGCCTCAACGGCGGGGGCGGCAGCGGTCTTGACGGCCTTGGTCTCCTCGGCCTCTTCTTCGGCCAGGGTCTCGGCCTCCTGCTTGCACAGGACGTTGTCGTAGGCCTTGCAGAACGGGTAGTAGATCAAGAAGTCAACGACCAGCAGGACGACAACCAGGACCAGAGAGATCGGCTGGAAGTTGGTGTCGATGAAGGTGCCGATCGGTCCGGGGAGTGCCCACGGCATGGCATAGATAAAGCCGTTCATGCCCAAAAAGTCGATGAAGAACTTACCAATGAGGACGTTGGCCACGGGGGCAAACAGGAACGGGATCAGGAAGTACGGGTTGAGGATGATGGGCGCGGCGAACAGCAGCGGCTCGTTGACGGCGAACATCACGGGCACGACAGAGGCTTTGCCGACGGCCTTGAGCTGCTTGGAGCGCATAAAGAGCAGGAAGATGATCGGGACAATGAACGTGGCGCCGGTGCCGCCGAGTTCGCCGATGTAGTTACCGAAGTTTTCGGTCAGGGCGAGGGCGGGGTGACCGCCGGCCTGCAGCGTGGCGAGGTTGGTGGTGATGTTGCCAAACAGCGCGGCGTTGAGGGCAGGCTTAACGACCGAGGGGCCGTGGATGCCCATGAACCAGAACAGCGGGATCATGAACCAGATGAGGGCGAGGCCGGCGTAGGAATCGGCAGCGGCGAACAGCGGGCTCACCAGCGTGGAGATGACGTTGGCAAACGGGACGGCCAAGCAGGTGCGGCAGATAACGTCGATGACGGCGACAAACAGGATGGAGAAGCTGAAGGCGAAGATGTCGCGGAAGTTCTGGGCGATGGCGCCGGGGACTTCTTTGGGCAGCTTGATGGTGATGTCTCGCTTAATGCAGAAGGCATAGATGTTGACCGTGGCAAATGCGGCGACAAAGGAGCTCAGCAGGCCCTTGGTGCCCATGTTGTCGGTAAAGAACACCGAGACATCGGCGCCGTCGATCTTGGCACTCGTCTGGGTAACGGCCAAGATGAGCATAGCGCACATGGCGGCGACCATGGTGCTCGTGGCGTTGATGGCCTTGCCGGCAG
>URHU01000066.1:0-9719 GCA_900547715.1 uncultured Collinsella sp.
TCTACACGCGTAAGATCGTCGGCAGCGTCAGATGTGTATAAGAGACAGCTTCCATCGTTGCAGATAACGCGTCGTTTGTCGCGGTGGGCGCCAAGGGCCTCATCATTACGGGCAAGACCGCCCAGGTGGTCATCGGCATCTCCGTTCCCCGCGTTAAAGAGCATTTTGACCAGATCATGGGCCTCGAGCCGGAATTTGTGCCCACCACCTCGGCCTCCCCTGCCGCCAGCGCAGCCCATAAGCGCGGCGATATTTGCTTCTTCGATATCGACGGAACGCTCGCCTGGCAAGACCCCAGGCTCGCCCAAGACCTTCCCGAAGACGAGCGGGACCTCTCCCCCTATCCCAACGAGGCGGTTTCGCAGGCAATCCGCGAGTTTGTCGCCAACGGCAACATGGCCTTTATCTGCACGGGACGTACCCTCAGCTGCATCCACCCCAAACTTCTTGAGCTGCCTTGGACCGGCATCGTCTGTCTTGCGGGCGGTTACGCCGAGATCAACGGACACGCAATTCGCGATCTGTCGATGACGCCCAGCATGCTGCAGCATCTTGCCCCCTATCTTGAGCAATCGGGCGAGGTCATCCGCTTTGAGGGCCTCAACGGCGTCGTGCGCATGAGTGCCGATGCCCCCGATGCCCCCGGATACGCGCGCACCCTGGGCGACGCAGTCACGCAGCTGCAACATTACAGTGTCTACAAGATCTTGATGTCTACATCGCTCGCCAACCACATCGCTCAAGATAAGGCACTTGAGCCGCTGCTGTGCTTTAACGAGCTCGAACTCGAGGTAACCGAAATCTCGCCCCGCGAATGCACGAAGCGCGGGGGCATCCAGTCTGTACTCGACGCCCTCGATCCCCACCATGGAACCGTATACGGCATCGGCGACGCCAGCAATGACGTCTCGCTGATGAACGCCGTCGATGTCGGTATCGCCATGGGCAACGCGCCGGACTATCTCAAGGATAAGGCCGATTACGTGACCGACACCGTCGATCACGACGGTGTCGTTGCGGCGCTCGAGCATTTTGGGCTGATTTAGGCGCGCTCCATCAAACGCACGCCCGTGGTCCCAAATCGCCAAAACTGCCGCGCCAAACGCCCTAATGTGGCAATATGTTGTCTGCATATTGCATCAACGCAACCTCAGAAAGAATGCGAGAAACCGTGTCCAGTCCGTTTACCAGCTTTTTAGCCCAGCACTTTGACCAGATTAACGACTATCTGGCCACGTTCTTTGACGGACAGGCGACCTCTGCCGATATCGAGCGCTACCTGTATGCGCCGCTCTCGGCTTTTACGGCCAACGCCGGCAAGCGCCACCGCCCGCTTATCTGCATGCTCGCCGCAACCGCAGTGGGCGGTAGCTTTGAGAGCGCCCGCAGCGCCGCGGCAGCCATCGAGCATTTCCAGTCGGGCGCGCTGATCCACGACGACATCGCCGACAACGGACAGCTTCGTCGAGGCAAGCCCTGCATGCACCTTACCGAGGGCACGGGCCTTGCCATCAATTGTGGTGACCTGGCGCTCACCATGGTCACCAAGACGGTTCTCGACGACCCTACGCTGGAGTCCGACGTGAAGCTGCGCGTGCTCCACGAGCTTACCGAGATGATCGTCCGCACCATTGAGGGTCAAGCACTCGACCTGGGTTGGGTCCGTGACGGGCGCTTTGATATCTCGGTTGATGACTACCTGGACATGGCGACGCACAAGACCGCGTTTTACAGCGGAGCCACGCCGCTTGCCGCCGGAGCCATTATCGGCGGCGGCAGCGATGAGCAAATCGAAGCGCTGCGCGCCTTTGGCCTGCACACAGGCCTTGCCTTTCAGATTCAGGACGACCTGCTCAACCTTGTCGGCACTAAGGAAGCCGCCAACAAGGACTTCCGCACCGACATCACCGAGGGCAAGCGCACGCTTGTCGCCGTACACGCCCTCTCTGATGAGCGCCACCACGACGAGGTCGAGGCGATTCTTTCCTCGGGCACCGATGATCCCGCGCAGCTCGCACGCGCCGTGGAGATCTTCCAGGAGACCGGCTCCATCGATTACGCCCACACTTACGCGCTCGACCTGACCGCTAAGGCCAAAGCGGCCATCGAGAACGTTGAGCTTGATCCGCACGCACGCGAGCTGTTCCTCTCCATGGCAGATTTCTTTGTGGAGCGTCTTAACTAACGGGGGTTATAAAACCTATCAGCAGCGTATTTAGGCACAACTTGCTACACTGTTGAGTGCATGTTTATGCATCCCTTTGCGTTGTCTATCCGACAGACGCTCAAATAGTACGAATGGTACGCCGAAAGGGGTTCGTTCATGGAACCTATTACAACGGGTATGCAAGGAGCAGCCGTCGAGGACGTGCAGTCTCGTCTCCTGCAGCTCGGCTACACGATTGATGCCGCCGAAGTCACCGACAAGTACTTTGGAGCCACCACTGAGCAGGCCGTCAGCACCTTCAGGCTCGACAGCGGCCTTGCTGCCGGTCATGCCGTCGATATCCCCTGTTGGAGCGCCCTTGTAGACGCTTCGTATAAGCTGGGCGACCGCACCCTCTATCTGCGCATGCCCAATTTCCATGGCGCCGATGTGCAGGCCCTGCAGCGCGCTCTCAACGTTTTGGGCTTTGCCTGTGGCGAAGACGACGGCTACTTTGGTCCGCATACCGAGGCCGCCCTGCAGCAGTTCCAGGAAAATGTCGGCCTGTTTGCCGACGGCATGGCCTTCCAGGACACCTACGCCTACATCAACCGCCTGCACCATGTGTGGGAGGGCAAGCCCTCGGTCACCGAAGCCGAGTCCCGCATCGGTTTTGCTCGCGCCGCCAACGTGCTCGAGCGCTTCCAGATTGCCGTTATCGGCGAGGACCCCATCGCACGCAGTGTTGCGTCGCGCATGTGGAATATCGCCACGGCAACGACCGACAACAGCGGCATGATGCTCTGCGACTCCGAGGTCCCAACCGACGTTGACCTGGTGCTCGAGATCGCAAGCGACGAGCTGCCCGCCGACGCCGCACCGCGCGCCACGATTGCCCTCGCCGAGTGCCACAACCTGGCCCAGCGCATCCGCACTGCCAATGTCGCCGCGCAGCAGAAGCCGGCACGCATTCGCATTGAGCTCACGGGCATGACGCGCTACAACGGCACCTTCACGGCCAGCGACGCGCAGACACTCGCCGTACGCCTGCTCGACGGCGTTTGCGATGCCCTCGCAGATTAGGTAAACTAAACGAGTTGCTTTTGGGCAACACCACACATTGGGACGTAGTTCAACGGTAGAACTCCGGTTTTTGGTGCCGGCTGTTGGGGGTTCGAATCCCTCCGTCCCAGCCAAAGAAACAAGCCTCTCGAACGCATAGCCGATCGGGAGGCTTTTCTTGTGAGCAAGCGGAGGGATTCGAACCCGCAAGGAATCTACCTATATAAGACAGACGCCCCAGGCCCATAACGACCAAGAGCGCCTTGCATCTAGAATTATCAGCCCTGTTCCGAAAAGCGAGCCGCATGCAACAACCAAGTAACCACAGGCCCCGGGAGAGCGGGGACACCGGCTTAGGTTTATCGCGAGTTCCGCACGAACAGGAGGCCACTTAACCTCGATGTTTTGGACGTGACAGCGAGAGGGGCCCTGGTATGGCAAGGTGACGTGAAACAAGGCGGCGCTGACCTTCTGGTCGCGCCGCCGAAGTTGAACGTCAGATTGCCGTGCCAGGGCCCCTCGCAGCGTCAAGAAGGCCGCCGTTCGGTAGAACGGCGGAGCTAATTGTTCAGCATGCGGTCGAAGCTTCCCGAGTCACCATCTCGATAGTCTGCGGTCATCAGAATCTCCTGCGGAATGCGCCCGCCTTCACGTAGCACGTTGCGGAACTGCACGCGCGTAACCATGGGCAGATCCTTGATCGTCGCTGCCAAGTTCTGCGGCACGCCCTGGTTGGCAGCCGCGGGCTCGCACTCGCCGCCGGCCTTCATGCGACGCTTATGCTCGGCGAGCATGGCACGGTACATGCCGGCATGCAGGCGAATCTCAACCACATTGGCATTGCGAGCCTGCTCGACAATGCGCGCGCCCTCGCGATCGATATCGCCTACGTAGTAGACGTAGTTAAAGCGATAGCCAATCTCAGCCAGATAATCGTCCAGGGCATGCGAGACGCTCGCCTTGCATCCGCCGCCAAAAATCACGCCGCCCACCTTGGTACCAAAGAGCTTGGCATGTTTGCGGCCACGCAGCAGCTTGACGATCTCGTCGTAGGTGTCCAGGTTCTCGACCATAATGAACGGCTTGTCGGCTCCCAGCGTAAAAAAGCCCGTAAAGTGCACGGGGCGATTGGGGGCGACCTTGATCGCCTGCATGCTGATGCCCTTTTCGGTCATACGCCTGATCAGGCGCTCACCGTGCTTGCCGTCAAAAGCCTTCTCGTCGTTAAAGATCTGGTAGGCACGCTGGCGGCGCGAGGCAACCGGCGTATCGGCACCTCGGTTCTGCTCGATCCAAGCCTGGATGATTGCGATTTCCTCGGCAATCTTGCGGTTGGACATCTCGTTGTGCTGAGTGCGCTGCGGAGCCTTTTTGCCGTCCTTGCCCTCGACCTTTACGATTTGTGTCTGCTGCTCCTTGATCTTGGAGAGCGCCATAGGCGTGGGGACAACCTTGAGCAGCTGCCTGCCTAAAACGCGGGCAAGGGCAAACGCCGAGACCTCGCCGTGGACGGACGACTTGGGCTGCTGGGCAGCAGTATCTGCTGCGGCAGACTCCGGCTTCTTCTGAGACTTGCGCTTAGAATCGCCCTGGGAATTGCGCTCGTGCTTCGGCATAGACGCCTGCTTCTGCGGACGATCGAACTTGCTCTCCTTCGCCGGCTGGCGCTTAGGCTGCCCCGAAGAAACCTCGGCCTTCGCATCCTCGTTCTGCGGCGTGGTCTTCTCGGTTGCAGTCTCGGCATGGGAACTGCGGCCCCCACGATGGCGACGGCGGCGAGGCTTGCTCGACGCGCCCTGCTCCGCCTGCTCATCAGTAGGCTGCTGGCCCTTGGCCTCGGCATCAACCTCAAGCTGCGGCTCAACAGGCTTCTGCTCGCGAGCCGCCGGCTCAACGGCCTTCTCGACCTGGGTGGTCGAAACCGACTCGCCCTTCTCCTGATGCTTTACGGGATACGCGCGTCCCGCAAAACCGCGGCCGGGACGACACGAACCTGGAGCCTTCTTGGCAGACTCTTCAACATCGTCTGCAACCTCAGAAGACTCTTCAACCTCACGCACGGCATCCTGCTGTGCAGCCTTAAAGTGAGCACCGCGACGGCGCTTGGGCTCTTGGGCCTCCACGGGCTTTTGCTCCTTCGTGGGCTTCTGCGACTCGGCAGCAACCTCGATCTCAACAGCCTCAGCATCCGTCTCACCCTTTTGAGCAACGGCGCGACGAAAGCGCTCCTGCTGGGCGCGGCGCTGCGCATCGCGCTTGCCACCTCCGCCAAAACCGCCGCGTCCTGCCTTGGCCGTAAAGGCACGCACGACGTTCTCATCGAGCAACTCATCGGTATCGACATGCTCACGCGGAGCAGCTTCTTCCACAGCAGGCACGTCAGCGGAATCCTCGACGACAAAATCTTCGACGGACTCGGCAGGCTGCTCCTGGACATCGCGGATCTCGGCATTGATGGTATAGAACGCCGGGCGCCCGTTAATGCCGCTACCCTCGATCTTGGTCACGATCTTTGCCGCGATAAGCTCATCGCGCATCGCCTTGGTGTCGCACTCCTTATCGACGGAGCGGAAAATCTGCGCCAGCGCACTCGACTTAATCTTGAGCGCCTTGCGGCAAAGCAGGTCGTAGGCAACCAGCTTGGCACGCTCAGCAGAAAGCGACGTCTGGCTGCTCAGGCGCTCAGCCAAAGCATCGACATTGTTTTGATTATCGGAATATACCGTCTTGGCCACGGGGCCCCTTTCATATGTACACATATACGTTTATATGGTACAACGCGCGCCCTTATCCACGCAAAACATCTGCGAGAACACTCGAGCGTCACCCGCTTTCGCATGAAAAAAAGACCGAGCCCGCGAAGTCGCGGACCCGATCTTTCCGAGTCATATGGATGGAACGGTTAGTCCATCAAGCTGACTAGGCCTTGGCGGCCTCGGCGTCAGCGGGAGCCTCGGCGGCAGCGGCGCGACCGTACTCGGCCTTGCCCATCTCGGACCACTCGGGCTCCTCATCAGGCATGGAGCCAGCCTCCTTGCCGAAGAACTCCTTGAGGCAGTTGACGGCGACGATGAGGCCCAGGACCATCAGCAGGACGGCAAAGACGAGCTGCAGGCCCTTGGTGGCGGCGACGGAGACGGCGGCCGTGGTGGCGGTAGCCGGGATGGTGCCGAAGAAGCCGTAAGCCTGGACGGCGGCCATGCAGCCCATGGCGCTCTGGACCAGCGAGGTGAAGGTGCAGCAGAGCAGGAAGGCGACGGGCACGTAGAGCATCCAACCCTTGCGGCCGGTGCACTTGCAGAACACGGCGAGGGTGATCATGGTCATGCCGCCGAGCAGCTGGTTGGAAGCACCAAAGAGCGGCCAGATGTTGGCATAGCCACCAAAAGCGAGGGCGAGACCGGGAAGCAGGGTGACGACCGTGGCGAACCAGGGGTTGCCGAGGACCTTCATGTAGCCGGCCTTGGACTCGATGGCCAGGGCGTCGTTGGTCTGGGCAAAGAACTCGGAGAACGAGGTGCGGGCGATGCGGGCGACGGCGTCGAGCGAGGTCAGGGCCAGAGCGGAGACGTTCATGGTCATGAAGACGGTAGCGAGCGTGCCGTCAACACCGAAGGCCTGCATACCGCGGGAGATGCCAGCGGCGAAGATCTGGAACGGGGTGGAAGCGACACCGGCGTTGAGGGCGCCAGTACCGGCGGTGTTCATATCGGAGAACATGATGCCGGCGACGATGATGGCAAGGATGCCGACGAAGGACTCGACGATCATGGCGCCGTAACCGACCTTGACGGCGTCCTGCTCCTTCTCGACCTGCTTAGAAGAGGTGCCGGAAGAAACGAGGCTGTGGAAACCGGAGAGAGCACCGCAAGCGACGGAGACGAACAGGACCGGGAACATCATGCCGGAGGCGGTGGAGAAGCCGGTGAAGACCGGAGCGGTGATAGTGGCCTGACCGTTGACGCCCAGGACGACGATGCCAAGGACAGCGCAGACGATCATGACGATCATCATGATGGAAGTGAGGTAGTCACGCGGGGTCTTGAGCATCTGGATGGGCATAGCGCCAGCGAAGACCAGGTAGACCATGACGACGGCGAACCACTGGAACTTATCCAAGTAGACCGGGAACTGCATACCGACGGCGAACATGAGAACCATGAGGATAACGCCGGTGACGAACTCGGCAGCACCGGTAAGGTTGAACTTCTTCTGGGCCCAACCAAAGGCGATAGCGACGAAGGTGAACAGGATGGAGATGGTACCAGCGCAGCCGGCGGCATAGGACTTGGTGAAGTCGATGGCACCGGTAGCAGCACCAGAAGCGTCAACGGCCGGGGTGAACATGAACGTCTTGCAGACCATGTCGGTAAAGGCGGCGATGACGATGATGCAGAACAGCCAGCAGAACAGCAGGAACAGGCGACGGCCGGTCTTGCCGATGTACTTCTCGATGAGCTGAGCGAGCGACTTGCCGTTGTTCTTCATCGAAGCGTACAGGGCACCAAAGTCGTGGACGGCACCAAAGAAGATGCCGCCGACGAGGACCCAGAGCACGACAGGCAGCCAGCCAAAGGCCATGGCGACGATCGTACCCGTGACAGGGCCAGCACCGCAAATCGAGCTGAACTGGTGCGAGAACGCGGTGAAGGCGGAGACGGGCGAGAAGCTCTTGCCGTCCTTCATGCGCTTGGCCGGCGTGAGGGCCTCTTTGTCAACGCCCCACTTGTTGGCCAGCCAGCGGCCATAGCCCAGATAGCCGCAGGCGAGCACCGCCGCGGCCACAACCATGAGCAAAACTCCGTTCATTACATTTCCTCCTCTAAAAAGAACTTCCTAGACATAAAAAATGAGGGCCGTCGGTTGCGCTCGACGGCCCTCATCTTCATCAGCCGCCCGTTATCGTACGGGCTAGCTGTATGTGCTAACCCGCATCAGATAATTACTACGCTGATAATGTTTAGCTGATGCGTGAACATGTCTAAGAAATCCTCTTCAATCATGATGTGAACGATCCGTGCGTGTTCACATCCCCCAGTGGTTGAAAAGGAGTATGAAACTTTAGTTACCTAAAGTCAACGCAAATATGTAATGAATTTTCAACTTTTTTTGAATTTCTCGGTATAAAACACCACTGACCTCGGACTTTACCGAACGACAGTTTTTGCTTGAGAGATGCTCCTCGGGGGCGGGGCGGACGCCTGCCGCCATATATGAACTTTCCTGCTCGGACAGTCCTGCTCACGACGGAGGCCACATTAAGTGGCCTCCTGTTCGTGCGGAACTCGCGATAAACTTCATCAGTGCCCGCCCCACGGGAAACCGGCCAAATAGAGACAGATTTATTTTGGTCGGTTTTATCTGAGAAGATGCTGCTGCGCCTATCTACAGATCTGTAATCTGACTACTGAATAGACTGTCTAACTAAATAGCGAGCGGCATTAACCAGCCCTTTTGCTTGCGCCCGGGAGGGACGCATATGAAGTTTATCGCGAGTTCCGCACGCAAAGGAAAGCACTTAATGTGCTTTCCGTCTTGCGCAGGACTGTAGAGCAGGAAACTTCATATGCGTCCCTCCCGGGCGCAAGCAAAAGGGCGACCCCATTGCGGAGTCGCCCTTGTTGAACTGCTTATGTGGAGCTGCTACTCGGCGTCGTGGTGACGGCGGGGCTTGCGGCCTCCGTTGTCGCCGGGACGACGCGGACGGTCGCTGCGCTCGGAGCGCTCGCGACGCGGACGCTCACGGCGCTGGAAGTGCTCGCCGTCGCCCTCGGAGGCACCCTCGGCGCGAGCCGGGGCCTCGGGCTTGTCAAGACGATCGAGCGAGATCTTGCCACGATCGTCGACCTCGATGACGACGACCTTGACCTCGTCGCCAACGTTGAGGACGTCCTCGACCTTCTCCACACGGCCCTTGGCGACGCGGGAGATGTGCAGCAGGCCATCCTTGCCGGGCAGCAGGTTGACGAAGGCGCCGAAGGGCTGGATGGAGACCACGCGACCGGTGTACTCCTCGCCCGGCTCGGGAACCTTGATGATGAGCTTGATACGCTCGACGGCCTGGTCGACGGACTCGCCGGTGCCGCCGACAAAGACGGTGCCGTCCTCCTGGATGTCGACCGAGGCGCCGGTCTCGTCCTGGATACCGCGGATGACCTTACCGCCGGAACCGATGACGTCGCGGATCTTGTCGGTCGGAACCTGGATGGAGACGATGCGCGGGGCGGTGCTGCGCGTGGTGTGGCGCGGCTCGGGGATCACATCGAGCATCTTCTGCAGGATGAAGGCGCGACCCTCCTTGGCCTGCTGCAGGGCGCGGGCCAGGATGTCGAAGGTGAGGCCGGTAGCCTTGTTGTCCATCTGCAGGGCGGTGATGCCCTCGGTGGTGCCGGTGACCTTAAAGTCCATGTCGCCCAGGAAGTCCTCGAGACCCTGGATGTCGGACAGGACCACGGTCTTGCCCTCCTCCTGGATCCTGTCTCTTATACACATCTGACGCTGCCGACGATCT
>URHU01000067.1:0-9560 GCA_900547715.1 uncultured Collinsella sp.
TCTACACGCGTAAGATCGTCGGCAGCGTCAGATGTGTATAAGAGACAGGCCGCGCCAGGCGCAAGCAGAGGCATGGCACTGTTGGCGATACACATCATGCCGGCGATGCCGCCCAGCGCAGCGGAGCCACCAAACTCACGTGCCGCGTTATAGCCCACCAAGATGGGCAGATAGGCAAACAGGGCCCAGCCCATGGAACGAATGCCCTGGTACCACCACTCACCTGCAAGCGCGCCTGCCGTCGAGACGTTAATGACGTTGCAGATACCGTTGATGAGGCCAGCCGCAATGATGCCGGGAAGCAGGGCGACGAAGACATTGGAAATCTTCTTGAGGAAGGCCTGAACCGGCTTAGACTCGTACTTGGCCTTCTGCGCGGCCTTGTTTGTGGCCGCAGCGTCAACCACGCTCTCGTCGGCAACGCCTTTCGCAAGGCCAGTGAGCTTGGAGAACTCCTCGAGCACCTTATTCACCTTGCCCGGACCCAGCACGATCTGCATCGTGTCGTCCTCGACCAGGCCCATCACGCCGTCGAGTGCCTTAATGCCCTCCGTGTCGACGTTGCCCGCGTCTTTGACGGTCACGCGCAGGCGCGTCATGCACGCCGCGTTTGCCAGCACGTTGTCTTTACCGCCCAAAAGGTCCAGCAGCTTTTGAGCCAGCTCTTTGTTCGTCATAACTCCTCCTTGTATTGGGTATCTCGTCTGGATGTCATATCAGCTCACGCCGCGCACCTATTGGGCGTCGGCATTGCTCTTCTCATGGCCACTCACCGCAGCACGGACATGGCCTCGCGCCCGCTCAAGAGCTACCGTAGCCTGCTCGGCATCGCAGTCCAACAGTACCGAGACAATAGCGGTTTTTACGTGGCCGCCGGCATCTGCAAGCGCCTGAACGGCGCGCTCGCGCGTGCAGCCGGTCGCCTCCATCACGATGTTCTGGCCGCGCACCACCAACTTCTCGTTCGTCTGCTGCACATCGACCATCAGGTTTTGGTATACCTTGCCGATCTTGACCATGGCACCGGTCGAAATCATGTTGAGAATGAGCTTTTGAACCGTTCCCGCCTTGAGCCTCGTTGAGCCGGTCAGCACCTCGGGACCGGGCACGGGCTCAATGGCAAGATCTGCGCTCTCCCCGATCTTCGACCCTTGGTTGCAGGCAATTGCAATGGTCTTGCACCCAGTTGCCTTGGCGTACGCAAGGCCGCCCACCACATAGGGAGTACGGCCGCTTGCCGCCAGGCCAACGACAAGATCCTTGTCCGAGAGTCCACGCTCCCGCAGGTCGCTCGCGCCAAGCTCCTCGCTGTCTTCGGCACCTTCGACAGCCTTGATAAACGCCGTCTCGCCTCCGGCAATGAGCCCGACAATCAGATCGGGTGACACGCCAAACGTGGGCGGACACTCCGAAGCGTCGAGTACGCCCAGACGACCGCTGGTGCCTGCGCCCATGTAAAAGACGCGCCCGCCGCGCTCGAGTGTCTCAGCAGCCCAGTCGATTGCCATGGCAACCTGGGGCAACACTTTCGTGACCGACTGGACGGCACGAAAATCCTCATCGTTCATCGTCGTGACGATTTGCAGCGATGTCATCGTATCGAGGTCCATTGACCTTTGATTACGCTGTTCGGTCGTGAATTTTGTTAAATCGAGCATTTCATTCACCTCATCTTTCCTGTTTCTCGATGTAGTTTTGCTTAATGACATGCGTCGCCCGTTCATAGTCGCTGGCAACGTAAGCAGCGTACAGGGCATCGACAACCATAAGCTGGGCCATACGCGAAGCCATGGCACCGCTGCGGACCAAGGGTTCACTCGCGGCGACGCCGAGCACGGCATCGGCCATGGTGGCAAGCTTGGATGATCCATCTACTTTGGTAACGGCCACAACGGGACAGTTGTGACGTTGAGCCTCGGCGGTGCAGTCCAGCACCTCTTGCGTCAAGCCCGAGTAGCTAAAGGCGATTGCCATATCGCCCTCATGCATGTTCTTGGCACATAAGAGCTGATCATGCCAGTCGTCGTACAGACGGCACTCTTTGTCGACACGCATGAGCTTTTGCGCCAGGTCATGCGCGACCAAACGAGAAGCACCAATACCGAACAGATTGACCGCGCGTGCCCGCTTAAGACGGGCCGCGCATCGCTCCAAGACGGTGTAATCGAGCGTTCGCGCCGTCGCCTCGATCGTGCGCACGTTGCTTTTCATCACCTTCCCCACGATACGTTCGACGCTGTCATCCATGGAGATGTCCTCGAGGGCTACGTCTTTCTTGTCACCTAAGAGCGCCAGCTCGGCAATCAGTTCGCGCTGGAACTCCTTGTAGCCCGCAAAACCCAAACGCTTGCAAAAGCGCAAAATGCTCGAGGGCGAGGAGAACGTGACATCGGCAAGACTGCGGACGGACAGCCCGACCACCTCGTGCGGATGAGCGCTTACATATGCGATGACATTGCGTTCCGCCGGGCTCGCGCTGAGCTCACGCTCGCGAAGCCGCAAAAGCAATCCGTTTGCCATCTCAAACACCTCCGTTGAGAAGAATTAAAGACCAACGAACGATTCGTACCGGATACAAACAGCTTTTGCGGTACATTGTGCCGCATCGTGGCGCACAAAGGGCGAGCGTTCTACCGCTCGCCCCTCAAATCCGACCGCTCGGAAATACGCGCGACACAAAATAATTCAACAAGGTCGCATTATCAGAAACGGGTTTGTTACCGGCTAGCGCCTCGCATGGGCGCCGATCGGCCGAGTCGCATGGCGTACCAACGCCGCTGCCGGCAATACCAACAGCATGGCGGTGACATAGCCCGCAGCATCGAATCCTAAATCGATAACGTCGAAATGCCTGCCGGGAACAAAGATCTTATGTACCTGATCGCCAACGGAGCAGGCGGCGCAAAAGAGCAATACGGGCACGCAACGGGAGCATACGCTCCACGGACGCCTGGAAAAGCAAACCACGACCACCGAGGCGAACAATCCGACGAAGAAAAACTCTACGGTATGGGCAACGCGACGGACGTTCGCGCCCACCCACATGCGAATGGAAGCAAGTCGGCCAGACCGGACATTCGAGGCAGCCGAATCGGTGCCCCCGGTCATTCCGTTCTCCGTCTGGGCTTCACCCGTGGCATCGACAGCCTGAACGCCCGTAGCCTGGCCCTCCACCACACGCGCGGTGGACTCGCTCAGCAACGACGTCTCCATCGCATTTTGCTCCGTCAGCACCCAGATGCCCGCCAGCGTTGCAGCGAACAGAACGACCGCGGTCCATCCGATTATTTGTTTTACGCGCGCCAAGGGCCAACCTCCTTTTTTGAATATCAGCGAGTGTAGCCCCAAATGGCATCGTCACCGTATCAAAATTTGAATCGCAACAGGAAGCGACAAAGCGACGCAAACCCCTACCCCGCCTCGCGCATCCAGCGATCGAACGTCCCCACGCACACGCCCAGGCACTTTGCTGCCTGGCTGCGGGTAATATCGCCCGCCTCATAGCTATCGCGCACCAGCTCAAACTGAGGAGGACACGGCTTGCGAGGTCGACCGAAACGGACCCCTCGCGCCCGCGCCGCTGCAATTCCCTCCGCTTGGCGCCGATGGATATTCTCGCGCTCCACCTGCGCCACGTAGCTCAGCAGTTGCAGCACAATATCGGCAATCAGGACGTTGGTCACATCCGGCGCGCCGCTGGCCCTAGCGCGCGTGTCAAGCAATGGCATGTCCAACACCACAATGGCAACCCCGAGCTCCTTGGTAATGCGTCGCCATTCCTCAAGAATCTCGGAGTAATTACGGCCAAGTCGGTCGATAGAAAGCACCACCAGCACGTCCCCGTCTCCCAGGACGTGCAGCAGCTCGCGATAACGCGGTCGATCGAAGTCCTTGCCGCTCGCATGGTCGGCATAAATATTCGCCGAGCCCACGCCATAGGCGCCCAGCGCATCCAGCTGCCGATTAAGATTCTGATCGCGCGAACTCACCCGCGCATAACCGTACACCGTCGCCATCTCATCCCCGCTTTCTTGTAAACCTGCCAAAAGGGACAGGTTTATTTTGGTAGGTTTTACCTCTCAAATAGCAGGTAAGCGGGTGGCCGAGCAGACGGCAAGGTAGTCACGATTCAAATGCGAAGGGCGGTCCCGAAAGGCCGCCCTCCGCTCCCCCACCATGAGTCGGGATTTGGCTAATGGATAAGCTCAAAATCCAAGTGCCCACGCGTGGTATTGACGCGCGAGACCTCGATGATCACGCGCTGGCCCAGTTCATAGCGAGTCCCCGTGTCGGCGCCCGTCAGCGTAAGCGCGTCCTCGTCGAACTCGAACCACTCGTTGCCCAGGCTCTTAATTGAAACCAGGCCCTCGACCTGTGTTAGGTCCAAGCGCACAAAAAGGCCCATGCTGCTAACCCACGAGACGGTTCCGGCATAGCGCTCGCCCAGACGGTCCTCATAGTACTGGGCAATCTTGATCTTTTGCGTCGCATGGCTGGCGGCATCTGCCGCGCGCTCGGCATCGCTGCATGCGCGACAGATCTGCGGCAGAATGCGCGGCAGCGACTCGCGCCCCTTGCCGATCAGCCGCGGCGTACGGACCAAGGCGTCCTTGCCGCCGAGCCGCTCATAGGCCAACTGCAGTTTGAGCACCCGGTGCACCACCAGATCGGGGTAGCGACGGATGGGACTCGTAAAGTGACAGTAGCACGGCGCGGCGAGCGCAAAGTGGCCCTCGTTGCGCGGCTTGTACAGCGCGCGCTGCATGCTGCGCAGAAGCAGCGTGTTAACGAGCGGTGCGTTGGCCGTACCGGCGGCAGCATCAACTGCAGCCTGCAGCTCATCGGGGCTCCCCAGGGCAATACCGGCAGCACGGCGATCGTCGATGATGCCTAGCTGCGCAAGCGCAACGGCGGCACCGTGCAGGCTATCGGGGCTCGGATCCTCATGCACGCGATAGCAGGCCTCGATATCACGGTCTGCCAGCCACTCTGCAACGCACTCGTTGGCGAGCAGCATGGCTTCCTCGATAAGCGACGTGGCACACGAACGCTCACGCGCCACAATCTGCACGGGCACTCCGTCCTCATCCAATAGAGCGCGAATCTCGGCTGTGTCAAAATCGACTGAGCCGCGGGCGCGACGAATACGACGGCGAAGTTCGGCGAGTTCGTTAGCGGCGACAAGGAAATCGCCGAGGTCGATGTTGTAGCCGCGGGCGGCCTCCTCGCTCGCAAGACCGCGCTCAAGCGCTTCCTCGCGCGAGGTCTCGGCAGCCGCAACATCCTCGGCCGCACCCTCCAACACCGAATACTCAACCGCGCCGGCACGCACCAGCAGCGCCTCGGCGCCGTCATAGTCCATACGCACACGCGAGCGAATCACGCTGGGATACGGATCGTAATGCCGCACGCGACCCTGCGCATCGAGCTCGATATCGACGGTAAACGCAAGACGGTCCTCATCAGGGCGAAGCGAGCACAGGTCATTGGACAGGCGTTCGGGCAGCATGGGAAGCACGCGATCGGCCAGATACACCGATGTCGTACGATGGCGAGCCTCAAGATCGATATGCCCGTCCCAAGCCACATAGTGTGAAACGTCGGCGATATGCACACCCAGCTTGTAGCCACCCTCGGGCGTGCGCTCCAACGAAATGGCATCGTCAAAGTCGCGCGCGTCGACCGGATCGATCGTGATGACAAAGCGGTCGCGCAGATCGCGGCGGAGCGGGTCCTTAAGCGCCGCGGACACATCGAGCGAAAGCCCCTCGGCCTCGGCCAGCGCGGCCTCGGGATAGCTATCGGTATAGCCGTAACGCGCCATCACATATTGAACGCCCAAATCGGGCGCGTCATCTCCGCCAATGCGGCGTTCGATCGTCACAGTGCCCGATTCCAGGCGCGTCGGGTAGGTCAAAATGCGCGCGACAACGGCATCACCCGGGTGGACACCCAGACGATCCGCCGAGGTATCCTCGGGCAAAATGAAGAAGTCGGCCTTCAAGCGCGAATCGAGCGGCTCGATCACACCGAGCGGACCGGCGGTCTGGTACGTGCCCACCACGCTTATGGCTGCACGCTCAACCACGCTTTCGATCACGGCGCGCCGCTCACCGTGCGGGCTGTTCTTAATGCTCACGGCAACGGTATCGCCATCCATGATCTCGCGCTTACCGCGGCCCATGACCTTGTAGTCGCCGTTTTCGGTTACAACGTAGGCGCTATGCTCATGGAGCTGCACGCGCCCGGTCAGGCTCGGACGGCGTTCGCTGCGCACCGGCCCGCGCTGATTGCGAGCTCCACGCTTATGCTTGTTATTGCGCCCCATGGCGCCTCCTAACTATCGATTGCGAACTCCAAAGAGTCTACCCAAATGATTCGCTTTCCTGCCGTCCCCTAGGGATCAAAAAACGGGCCGCCCCATAAGAGACGACCCGTTGGAAGGGATGAATTCCAAGCATGCCTACACGCGCAGGTAGCGGCGCATGGCGATGGCAGAACCAAAGAGACCGATAATCACGCCGACCAGAATCAGCGCAGCATAGGTCACCAAGTAGTACTGCATCGGCAGGGCAAACGACATCCAGCCGATGCTCTCCTGCAGACGCGGGATCATCAGATTGCGCAGCAGCTCCAGAACGCCGATGGAAAGCAGCGAGCCCAAAATGGCCTGCAGCACGCCCTCGGTGATAAACGGGCCACGAATGAAGCCGTTGCTGGCGCCGACCAGACGCATAATCGCAATCTCACGACGACGCGCCGTGATGGACAGGCGAATCGTGTTGTTGATGAAGATGAATGCGATAAAGGTCAGAAGACCAACGAGCACCACGGCGGCGATGCGGATGTAGTTGGTCACCTGGAACAGGCGGCTCACTTCCTCCTGGCCGTACAGCACGCTCGCGTTGACGTCGCCGTCATCCGCGATCTTCTGGAAATCGGCATCCTTCTTGAGCTTCTTTGCCGTGCTCTCGACCTTGGACGGATCGTCCATCTCAATAGCGAAGGAAGCCGGCAGCGGGTTCTGGCCATCGAGCGCGCTCATGGTGGCGTCGGCGTTGCCCGACATCTTGCTCGTATACTCGGCCAGCGCGTCGTCCTTGTCCTTATAGGTCACGGACTTGACGTTATTCCACGTCTTAAGCTCGGCCTCAAAAGCCTGAACATCGGCCTGATCGGCGTCATCACTAATGAACGCGTTGATGACAACCTGATCCTCGACGGTGCCGATCACGGAGTTCAGCATCGCAGAGCCCATGATGAACAGGCCGATGATAAACAGCGAAAGGAAGATCGTGATGACGGCGCCGAGCGAGGTAGTCCAGTTACGGAAGAAGTGGCTGATTGCCTCTTTGAAGGAGTAGCCCACGTTAGTTGGTGCCATAGTTGCCGTAACCTCCCCTCTCCTGGTCGCGGATGACGTGGCCGCCCTCGAGGGCGATCACGCGACGGTGCATGCTATCGACCATCTCGCGGTCGTGCGTGGCGACGATCACGGTGGTGCCGGTGCGGTTAATACGCTCAAGCAGCTTCATGATGCCCAGCGAGATCGCCGGGTCGAGGTTGCCCGTGGGCTCGTCGCAGATCAGCAGCGGCGGACGGTTGACCATAGCACGGGCGACGGCAACGCGCTGCTGCTCGCCACCGGAAAGCTGGTCGGGCAGCGAGTCCATCTGATCGGCCAGACCGACCAGACGCAGCACCTCGGGCACCTGGCTGCGAATGACGCCCTTGGGCTTGCCGATGCACTGCAGGGCAAACGCCACGTTTTCGTAGGCGGTCTTTTGCGGCAGAAGCTTAAAGTCCTGGAACACGGCGCCAATCTGGCGGCGCAGGAACGGAACCTTACGGTTCTTGATCTTCATGAGGTCCTGACCGGCAACCAGGATGCGGCCGCTCGTCGGCTTGACGTCGCGGTTGAGCGTCGACAGCAGCGTGGTCTTACCCGAGCCGGAGTGACCGACCAGGAAGACGAACTCGCCCGGATAGATCTCGATGTTGATGTCGTCGAGTGCAGGCTTGTTAGGCTGTGCCGGATAGATCTTGGTGACATGCTCCATAAGGATGACGGGCTCGACACCGGCCTGCTTGGCCATCTTCTTGCGGCTGGCCTGCGGATCGATGGGCGCAAACACCGACGTAAAATCGGGGTTGTTGAGCGCGTTATCGAGGCTTGCGACCTCGGCTGCCTGATCGCTCTCGACCACCGGGGCAGCAGGCTGCGTGGGGTCGGGAATAGCGGCAAAGAGACCGGACTGCGCAGGCTGAGGAGCCGGCGTCGCAGGGGCCAAGGGGTCGGGAATGCCGGCCATGGTAGGCTGCGGCGTGGCGGCACCAGCCTGAGGCTGCTCCACGCGAGCGGTCACGGCCTGAACGGGCTCAAAACCCGCCGTGCCGGAAAGCGCGACATCGCTGGTTGGATTGTAGGCAAAGGGATCGGATGCCGGCTGTGCCTGATCTGCCGGCTGAGCGGGGGCCTGAGCAACAGGCTGGCCCTCTGAATCCGGAGTGGCGAAACGACTGCCCTGGACGCCTGCCTGCGTCTTGGGGGCATCATCGCCCGCACCGGAGGTACGGAAGTGGTTACCCACTGGTGCTCCTTATCGTCGTGCGTTTAAACTACATGAGCGCTTTGTATTTTAGCAGTATTAGCTTTGCTGCACATAAGAAGCATGGCGTGCTTAGGGATCCCGTCGGCCGGGCACAGGGTTACTCTCCAAATCGTCCTCGGACATGTCGGAGCCCCAGCTGCGCGCTTCGCGCGGCAGGGGCTCCTCCGTCCTGCGGAAAGATTTGGAGAGTAACCCTGTGCCCGGCCTGCGATAACTAAGGGGTCGCCGCGTTTATCTTGGGGTGCTGCATATACAACGCTGGAAGGGTCTGAATTGCGCTTTGTCGATATATGCCCTTTTCCCTGATGGGACCGTGCTTGAGGGGCGTCTTCATGAGTTGCGGTGAAATAGGGACTGTTGAGCCTTTAAGCTGGCAAAACAGTCCTTATTTCACCGCAACTGAAACAGGGGCGCTCTCCAAGAGAGCGCCCCTGCCGGGTTTCCATAGTACTGGCGAAACAGTTTTATAGTTCTGGCGAAGCAGTCCTTGAGATCCGCCTTGCCTTATGCCAAGAACTCCTTGGTGGTCGCCACGATGTTGGCGGCGTCCAGGCCATACTTGTGCAAGAGCTCGGCACCCGGGCCAGACTCACCGAAGGTGTCGTTGACGCCGATCTTCTTGAGCGACGTCGGGCACTGCTCGCACAGGACGTCGGCAACGGCGCTGCCCAGGCCACCGATCACAGAGTGCTCCTCGACGGTCACGACGTGACCGGTCTTGGTGGCGCTCTTGACGATCAGGTCGGCATCGATGGGCTTGATGGTGTGCATGTTGATGACCTCGGCGTCGATGCCCTCGGCAGCGAGCTGCTCGGCGGCCTCGAGAGCCTCGCCGACCATCAGGCCGCAGGCAATGATGGTCACATCGGCGCCCTCGCGCATGACAATGCCCTTACCCAACTCGAACTTGTAGGTCTCGGGGTCGTTGATAACCTGTCTCTTATACAC
>URHU01000068.1:0-9378 GCA_900547715.1 uncultured Collinsella sp.
TATTTGGTGCAAACTAACCTGACCCCATTGCACCGCCCCATAACACCAACAATGGCAGCGCCGCAGGTGGAGCAAAAGTCAGCGAAAGCCCGCCAGAGCGAGCAAGGTGACGTGAAAGAGGAAGGCATAGGCCTTTTGGCCATGCCCGACGATTGAACGTCAGATTGCCGCTCTGGCGGGCTTGCAGCGTCGAGTGGTTCCGGCGTTTGGTAAAACGCCGGAACACAAGAGCGCCCCCTCCCGCGCACGGAACGGAAGGGGGCTAAAGGTAGGAGTCTACCGGTGGGTTTACCCCGCCGGACAGACGATGACCAGGTGATCCTCTACAGGATCGTCAAGGTTTCCGTGGGGTACCCGTTGGGTACTTAGATCAACACGCAGGCGACGGTCAGGATGATGGCGCAGACGACGGAGAGCGCGACGATGAGCTTAAGGGCAAACTTGAGCCAGGTCGTCCACTCGATCTTGGCCAGGGCGAGACCGCCCATGATGGCGCCGGAGGTCGGGGTGAATAGGTTCACGACACCGATGGCGGCGGAGAAGATCATGACCATGACCTCAGGCGAGAAGCCGAGCTTAACAGCCAGCGGTCCCATGATGGGCATGGAGACGGTGGCCATACCGGAGGTCGAGGGGATCAGGAAGGACAGGCCGAAGTAGACCAGGAAGCTCATGGGAGCGAAGATCACGCCGGACAGGCCAGCCAGGGCATTGGCGGCAGCGTCGAGGACGAAGACATCGAGGCCGGTGTTAGCCATGAGGACGGAGATACCACGGGCGAGGGCGATGACGAGAACAACGGACATCATGTCGGCAGCGCCGGTGATGAAGGTGTTAACGATCTGCTTCTCGGACAGGCCACCGATGATACCGATCAGGACGGCCATGAGGAAGAACCAGGTGGAAGCCTCGTCGAAGTACCACTGGCCAATGGGCAGGCCGGTGATCAGGGCAGACCAGCCCTGGACGACGGCGTTACCGTCGGCGTCGTAGACAGCGCCAGCGTCGAAGAAGTTGGCGACGCCCTCGTTGAGGTCGGCCAGCGGAATGAAGCCGACGATCATGACGACGAAGGTGAAGGCGAAGGCGATCAGAACACCCTTCTGACGACCGGTGAGCTTGACCTCCTTGTGGACCTCGGAAGCAGCCTTGCCGTGAGCCTCTTCGGCGTCCTTGAGCTCCTGCATCGACAGGATGGTGGAACCCTTGTCAGCCTTGACCTTCTTGGCATAGTTCATCACGAAGAAGATGGACATAGCGGTAGTGACAATCCACAGGACGGCACCGAGGCCGATGATGATGGACTGGTTGACCTCAATGCCAACGCCGGTCAGAGCGTCGACGGCAGCGCCGACGGCGAACGGGTTAACCGTGGAGCCCAGGCAGCCGCAGCCAGCGCCGAGCAGGACGGTAGCGGCACCGACCATGGGGTCGAAGCCAGCAGCCATCATGGTAGCGGCGAGCAGGGCGTAGAAGGGGACGGTCTCCTCGCACATACCATAGGTGGTACCACCGAGGGAGAAGATGAGCATCAGCACGGGAATGAGCATAATCTCGTTGCCCTTAAGCTTCTGCACCAGAACGGCGATGCCGTTGTCCAGGGCGCCGGTCTCGGTCATCATACCGAGGAAGCCGCCCAGGATCATAACGAAGAGGCAGACGGGCAGAGCGTCAGCGAAGCCCTTAATCGGGGCGGTGCAGAAATCGCTCAAACGGGCGGCAGTAACCGCGCCGCCGGACGTGCCGGAGACGATAACGGTAATCACTGCGACAATTGCCAGCAGAGCAAGAAGAATGGTGAACGATGAAGGCATACCGCGCTTTTTCTTAGCGGTCTCAGTCATAGTTCTCATCCCCCCTTCATAAATCATTTACTGATCTCGCCAGAAGCGGCTCTTCCGTGCCGTGCCTGCCGCTTGATGCGAGATTATTACCAGATAAAACTGCTCGGGGTGTGCAGCAATACACCCCGAGCGAGATGCTAGATGCTCTTACTTGAGCGTGGCGTACATGACAGCCTTGATGGTGTGCATGCGGTTCTCGGCCTCGTCGAAGACCTTGGAAGCGGGGCTCTCGAAGACCTCGTCGGTGACCTCCTGCTCGGTGATGCCGAACTGCTCGCACTTCTCGGCGCCAATGGTGGTGTTGGTGTCGTGGAAGCTGGGCAGGCAGTGCAGGAAGATGGCACCCGGGTTGGCCATAGCCATGACCTCGGAGGTGACACGATACGGGGTGAGCTGAGCGATGCGCTCGGCCCAGACCTCGTCGGGCTCGCCCATGGAGACCCACACGTCGGTGTAGATAACGTCGGCACCGGTGACGCCGTCCTTGACGTCGGTGGTCAGCTTGATGGTGCAACCGTTGGCCTCGGCGATGGGCTTGCAGGCCTCGATGACGTCGTCGGCGGGCATGCACTCCTCGGGGCCGCAGGCCACGAAGTTCATGCCGAGCTTGGAGCAGACGACCATGAGGGAGCGAGCGACGTTGTTCTTGCAGTCGCCCATGAAGACGAGGGTCTTGCCCTTGATGTCGTAGTTGAAGTTCTCCTGGACGGTCAGGATATCGGCGAGCATCTGGGTGGGATGCCACTCAGTGGTCAGGCCGTTCCACACGGGCACGCCGGACTTAGCAGCGAGCTCCTCGACGTCGTCCTGGGCAAAGCCACGGAACTCGATGCCGTCATACATGCGGCCGAGAACGCGGGCGGTGTCCTCGATGGACTCCTTCTTGCCCATCTGCGACGAACCGGGATCGAGATAGGTCACGCCCATGCCCAGGTCCATGCCGCCGACCTCGAAGGCGCAGCGGGTACGAGTGGAGGTCTTCTGGAAGAGCAGAACGATGTTCTTGCCCTCGAGATAGCGATGCGGAACGCCAGCGCGCTTCATATCCTTGAAGTTCTTGGAGAGCTTGAGCAGGTACTCGATCTCCTCGGTGGTGAGGTCGAGAAGCTTGAGGAAGCTACGGCCGGAGAGGTTAACACCCATGGTTCGATTCCTTTCGAAGAAATGAATTACGTAAGTATCAGTGTTGCCCGTTTAACGGGCGAAGCCGGTGCGGTTGTAGGGGGACCGCACCGGAAACGGAAAGACTTAGAGGTCCTCGCGCCAGAAGGGCATGCTCATGCAGCGCGGGCCGCCGCGGCCGCGGGAGAGCTCGGCGGAGGGCACGACGAGAAGGTCCAGGCCCTCCTTGTACAGCACGTCGTTGGTGACGGTGTTGCGGGCGTAGACGCAGATCTTGCCGGGCTCGACGCACAGGGTGTTGGAGCCGTCGTTCCACTGCTCGCGGGAGGCCGCGATCGGGTCGCCGCCGCCGCAGGGGATCAGCTTGACCTGGTCGACGCCGGTGGCGTCCTCCAGGACGTGCTCGAGGGTGTCCTCGATCAGGCGGATGTTCACGTCGCCCGGGTTCTTGCCGGCGGTCAGCTCGTAGACGCGCAGGGTGCCCATGATGGCGGGGTGGATCGTGAACTTATCGACGTCGATCTGGGTGAAGACCGTGTCAAGGTGCATGAAGGCGCGCGAGACCGGGATGTCGAAGGCCAGGATGCGCTCGACCTTGGAGTCGGAGTTCCAGAAGATGTTCTGGGCCATGACGTCGATCGCGGCGGCCTGGGTGCGCTGGGAGATGCCGACGGCGAGGGTCTTCTCGTTGATGTTCAGCACGTCGCCGCCCTCGGTGTGGAACTGGCAGTCGCGGCGGAAGTACAGCGAGACGTCCTTGTAGTCGGGGTGGTACTTGAAGATGTACTTGCCGTACAGGGTCTCGCGGTTGCGGGTGACCGAGTACATGCGGTTGAGGTTGACGCCCTCGCCGACGACCGCGAACGGGTCGCGGGTGAAGTAGAGGTTGGGCATCGGGTCGATGATCAGGTCGGACTCGGACTCGGAGTTGACCAGGGAGTCGAGGGTCGTGGACGCCGTGAGGGGCATGTCGATCTCGGACTTGGTCATGCCGGCCATGGTCTTCTTGACGAACTCGAGGTTGTCCTCGATGGAGTCCAGCTTCTCGCGGACGATCTGCGGCATGTGCTGGCCGCGGATGCCGGCCTCGGCGATGTACTGGTCGGTGAACTCGGCGCGGGCGCCGGGGACCTGGTCGAACACCTCGGCGACGAGGTTCTCGAGATAGAGGACCTCCACGCCCTGGTCCCTCAGGATCTGGGCGAAGGTGTCGTGCTCCTGCTGCGCGACCTCCAGGAACGGGACGTCGTCGAACAGGAGTCGCTCGAGCTCGTCGGGCGGCAGGTTGAGGAGCTCGTCGCCGGGACGGTGCAGGCAGACCTTCCTGAGCTTGCCGATCTCGGAAGGCACGTGCAGACCTTTCGTCATGGCCTCCTACCTTTCTTTCGGGCCCTTGTCAGGGCCGATTCGTTAGCGCCCCTCCGTGTGAGGCGTTATTGCTGACGACATATTTATATCCAAAATCAGCTCATACTTCCACCTTGCCCCCGAACGGTTTTTTATAGGGGGTGAACGGCATACACATATACTTCACGCATGGCACACTTCATCTTAATAAAGCGTATTTACGTGCTTAAACGCGTTTTCAATCCTAAAATCAAATGGAACTAAACTTTGTTAAACCATCCTCAAATTGCATATTTCCAATAAAGCTATGAATAGAATTAGCGGTTCATACCGTGTCTCAACCATTTTCATTTTTATTCAGAAAAAAGTTTGTCCTATTCATTTCTGGTAAATAAATTACCGTTTACCAGACGCTTGATACCGTTCACCGGAAACTCAGTATAAGGCCCAGCGGATACCGGCTCGCTTTACAGCCCCATTTGTAACAACTTGACTTCTCGGTATAGAAAAATGGACCCGCTTCCCCTAGGGAAACGGGTCCATTTTCGATTATCTTCGGCCAATTTAGATAAGGCCCTCGAAGACCATCGGAATCCTAGCGATCAAACTCCGCCAGCGCCTCGTCCAAAAGCCTCAGGCCCTCACGCAGAACGTCCTCGCTCGCGCAGTAGCCCAGGCGTGCGCCACAGGGAAGCTCAAAGCGGCTGCCGGGTACCAGCAGCACTCCCCTCTCGGACAGCAGGCGCTTGCAGAACTCCTCGTCGTCCACGGGAATATCAAGCTGGATAAACGAGGTAGACACGCCCTGTGGGGCCGTCCAGGAAACGCGATGCTGTGTATCGATCCAAGCCTGCGCGATATCGCGGTTGCCAAACACGATCTTGCGATTGCGCTCAAGGATCTTGTCCTTGTGCTCAAGCACATAGGTCGCCAGGGCATCGTTGAACACGCCGCCGCAGATCATGGTGTAATCGCGATAGGTGCGGATGCGGCTGGATATCTCTTCGTCTGCCACGACCCAGCCCACGCGGGCCGCAGGCGTCGAATAGGTCTTGGACACCGAGTTGGTGACAATGGCATTCTCGTACACGTCAGCCATCGACAGAAAGGCCTCGGTGTTCTCAAGCGGCAGATACACCTCGTCGCACAGCACGTAGGCGCCCACCGAACGGGCGATCTCGGCAATCTGGCCGAGCATATCGGCATCGAGCACCGTACCGATGGGGTTCGATGCGTTGTTGATGCAGATGAGTCTGGTGTTGGGGCGCACCAAGCGCTTGAGTTCCTCGATATCGGGCCTCCAGCCGAGTTCCTCGCGAAGCTCCCAATACTCGACCTCGGCGCCCAGCGTGCGCGGAATCTCGTAGAGCGGCGCGTAGGTGGGCCACTCGGCGATAACATGGTCGCCGGGCTCGACCACAGCCATGATGGCGTTGAGGTTAGCGCCCGTGCAGCCATTGGTCTGCAGAATGTGATCGGGATTGACCTCCCGACGATACAGCTTGGCAACCTCGGCCTTAAACTCCGGCGAGCCCTCGATCCAGCCGTAGTTCATCTTCTCGCGATCCAGGCGCTCGTAGAACGTGGCGCCGTCCTGTTCATCAAGCGCGCGCAGCTCGCCCATGGTGAGCGACGAGATCGTCGACTGGGCGATGTCCCACGTGGCGCTCTTCTCCCAAACGTTGAGCCATTCCTCAACGCCAATCGTCTTGATGTCCATGGCCAAGCTCCTTACAAAAGCAGTCATCCAATCGTGTTGACGTTCCTCATACAAGATTGGGGCGGTGCGAAAACCCGCACCGCCCCAATGGGAGACATCTAATGGCAGCTAGATGTATGTATTATGACCTGTACGGGTCCTAGAAGACCCTAGAGGTCCTCGCGCCAGAAGGGCATGCTCATGCAGCGCGGGCCGCCGCGGCCGCGGGAGAGCTCGGCGGAGGGCACGACGAGAAGGTCCAGGCCCTCCTTGTACAGCACGTCGTTGGTGACGGTGTTGCGGGCGTAGACGCAGATCTTGCCGGGCTCGACGCACAGGGTGTTGGAGCCGTCGTTCCACTGCTCGCGGGAGGCCGCGATCGGGTCGCCGCCGCCGCAGGGGATCAGCTTGACCTGGTCGACGCCGGTGGCGTCCTCCAGGACGTGCTCGAGGGTGTCCTCGATCAGGCGGATGTTCACGTCGCCCGGGTTCTTGCCGGCGGTCAGCTCGTAGACGCGCAGGGTGCCCATGATGGCGGGGTGGATCGTGAACTTATCGACGTCGATCTGGGTGAAGACCGTGTCAAGGTGCATGAAGGCGCGCGAGACCGGGATGTCGAAGGCCAGGATGCGCTCGACCTTGGAGTCGGAGTTCCAGAAGATGTTCTGGGCCATGACGTCGATCGCGGCGGCCTGGGTGCGCTGGGAGATGCCGACGGCGAGGGTCTTCTCGTTGATGTTCAGCACGTCGCCGCCCTCGGTGTGGAACTGGCAGTCGCGGCGGAAGTACAGCGAGACGTCCTTGTAGTCGGGGTGGTACTTGAAGATGTACTTGCCGTACAGGGTCTCGCGGTTGCGGGTGACCGAGTACATGCGGTTGAGGTTGACGCCCTCGCCGACGACCGCGAACGGGTCGCGGGTGAAGTAGAGGTTGGGCATCGGGTCGATGATCAGGTCGGACTCGGACTCGGAGTTGACCAGGGAGTCGAGGGTCGTGGACGCCGTGAGGGGCATGTCGATCTCGGACTTGGTCATGCCGGCCATGGTCTTCTTGACGAACTCGAGGTTGTCCTCGATGGAGTCCAGCTTCTCGCGGACGATCTGCGGCATGTGCTGGCCGCGGATGCCGGCCTCGGCGATGTACTGGTCGGTGAACTCGGCGCGGGCGCCGGGGACCTGGTCGAACACCTCGGCGACGAGGTTCTCGAGATAGAGGACCTCCACGCCCTGGTCCCTCAGGATCTGGGCGAAGGTGTCGTGCTCCTGCTGCGCGACCTCCAGGAACGGGACGTCGTCGAACAGGAGTCGCTCGAGCTCGTCGGGCGGCAGGTTGAGGAGCTCGTCGCCGGGACGGTGCAGGCAGACCTTCCTGAGCTTGCCGATCTCGGAAGGCACGTGCAGACCTTTCGTCATGGCCTCCTACCTTTCTTTCGGGCCTTACTGGCCGAATGTATCAGCGCCCCTCCGTATGGGACGCCGCTTGCTGACAGCTCTAGTTATATCCAAAAACCAGCTGCAATTCCACCTCGCCCCCGAACGGTCAGCAAAGTGCGATGAACGGTATATCGCATATGATTCCCCCATGATGCACTTCGGTTCTCTAAAGCAGGTTTTCAAAGGTAAATGTTCTTTTTTCTAAGGAATTAAGCTAGATTGCACAAATATTTTCATGTTTAGGAATTGCATAGCTAAAACGGTTTTCTGCATATATATGTCGTTTGTCCATGATTCAATTTGGATTCGATTATATTCAGCTCGCAATCATTCTTATTCATACATCCTCACCAGTTGAGTATGGATATAGATTGTTTCTAAACGAGTTGGGCAGTTAGTTGCATGCCTTGGCAACGTAAGAAGTAGGTAAAGATACCGTTCGCGCGATGCGTCCGTACCACAGGTCGACTAAATTGAGACAATAGTGATTAGTGTTAGGCTACCGTCCCTTGTGGGGACTGAACGGACAGATGCATATGCCGAGCAAAATCGAAAAGAAGCAAGCCGCCGCAAAGCTGCGCAAACCGCCGCGCGACTTCTCGTACACGCAAAACCGAGAGCTCAGCTGGCTACGCTTTGACAACCGCGTGCTCGACGAAGCCTTCGACGAAACCGTTCCGTTATTCGAGCGACTAAAGTTCGTCTCGATCTTCGAGTCCAACCTCGACGAGTTCCTTATGGTGCGCGTGGGCGGCCTGTCCGATCTGGCGGAGCTCAAAAAACAACCTGTCGACAACAAGAGCAATATGACCGCCTCCGAACAGGTCGATGCTGTCATGGCCGAAATGCCCGGGCTCCTTACCCGTTGGGAGTCCATCTTTAAGAGCATCGAGGGCAAGCTCGACACCTTGGGCGTTCACCGCGCCCACATCGATTCGCTTACGCCCGAGGAGCGCACCTTTGTAACCCGCTACTTCCAGGCCTACGTGTCGCCGGTCATCTCGCCGCTGGTCATCGATCCTCGCCACCCCTTCCCCAACCTGCGCAATGGCGCACTCTATCTGGCCTGTGGTCTGGACGGCGCCACCGACGAGGAGAGCCTGCTGGGCCTTATCGAGATTCCCGCCTCGATGAACCGCGTGGTCGAGATCCCCTCGCCCACCGGCACCTACTCCTACATCTTGCTCGAGGACGTCATCCTCGCCTGCCTGGACAGCTGCTTTGGCTCCTACAAGCCACTCGACCGCGCGCTCATCCGAGTCACCCGCAACGCCGACATCGATCCGGACGGCGAGGGCGTCGAAGAGGAAGAGGACTACCGCCAGCACATGAAGCGCATTCTCAAGAAGCGCCTGCGTCTGCAGCCGGTTGTGCTCGCGGTCTCGGGGTCGCTCGAGAAGGCGACGCTCAAGACCATCCGCAAGGCGCTCGAGCTTTCGCGCCGCTCGGTCTTTACCTGCGATATCCCGCTCGACCTGGGCTACGTCTTTGGCATTGAGGGCAAGATTCCCGAGCACCTGCGCAACGAGCTCCTCTTTACGCCGTTTAAGCCGCAGCCCAACCCCACCATCGATATGACCCGCTCCATCCGCGAACAGGTGCTGCAGGGCGACAAGCTGCTCTTTTATCCCTACGAGGCCATGAACCCCTTCCTGGATCTGGTGCACGAGGCCGCCTACGACCCCGAGTGCATCTCGCTGCGCATCACACTCTACCGCGTGGCCAAGCAGAGCCGCCTGTGCGAGTCGCTGATCGATGCTGCCGAGAACGGCAAAGAGGTCACGGTGCTCATGGAACTTCGTGCCCGCTTTGACGAGCAGAACAACATCGAGTGGGCCGAGCGTCTGGAAGAGGCGGGCTGCACCGTCATCTATGGTTCCTGTCTCTTATACACATCTCCGAGCCCACGCGACAGGCAGAAATCTCGTATGCC
>URHU01000069.1:0-9377 GCA_900547715.1 uncultured Collinsella sp.
ATCTACACGCGTAAGATCGTCGGCAGCGTCAGATGTGTATAAGAGACAGTCCTCGCTCACCGAGAGCGAGAGTCGGCGCCTGCTGCAGACCGAAAGCGTGCTCAAGACCCGCATCATCGGCCAGGACGAGGCTGTCGAGGCCGTCGCCAAGGCCGTGCGCCGCAGCCGCTCGCCGCTCAAGGATCCGCGTCGCCCCGGCGGCAGCTTTATCTTCCTGGGTCCCACCGGCACGGGCAAGACCGAGCTCGCCAAGACGCTCGCCGAGTACCTCTTTGGCAGCAAGGATGCACTCATCAGCTTCGACATGTCCGAGTTCGGTAGCGAGTTCGAGGTCTCCAAGCTCATCGGTAGCCCTCCGGGTTACGTCGGTCACGACGAGGGCGGCCAGCTCACCAAGGCCGTTCGTCGCCACCCGTACTCGGTCGTGCTGTTCGACGAGATCGAGAAGGCGCATCCCGACATCTTCAACATCCTGCTGCAGGTGCTGGAGGAGGGTCGTCTGACCGATAGCCAGGGCAAGACGGTTGACTTCCGCAACACCGTGATCATCATGACGTCCAACGTGGGCGCCCGCGAGATTGCGCAGGATGCGAGCGTTGGCTTTGGCACCACCGGCGAGCAGGGTCTCACGTCGAGTGAGATCCGTGGTCGCGCGATGGGCGAGCTCAAGCGCCTGTTCCGCCCCGAGCTGCTCAACCGTATCGACGACATCGTGGTGTTCCAGAAGCTCTCGGGCGAGAATCTCACCAAGATCGCTCACCTGCTGGTGGACGACCTGCGTCAGCGTTTGATTGCCAACGGCATGAACATTAAGCTCACCGATGCGGCCTATGACAAGATCGTGGCCGAGGGCACCGACCTCACCAACGGTGCGCGTCCGCTGCGCCGTGCCATCCAAAAGCTCATCGAGGACCCGCTGTCCGAGGAGCTTCTGGCCGGCGAGTGGGGCGAGGGCGATACCGTCCTGTGCGACGTGACCGATGGCAAGTTTGTCTTTAGCCACGGCACGGGTGAGATCCCGGCACCGCGTCCGGCGGGCACGCTCGGTGGCGATACCGCTCCGGCGGCACCGCACACCGGCAACGCCGCGCCCGTGAGCGGCGGCGTGACCTCGGGCCCCGGCGGCATGATGCAAGCCGGTTCCGGCGCGCTGTAGGGCGTGGCGACAATTTGATACGCGCAATCGAGGCGCTCTGGCAAGGGCGCCTCGATTTGTAGAACTGCGAAGTTGTGACCGTTACGCTATGCGGTTCACCGTTAGCCGATGATGCGAGGGCGCTCGGCGTTTTCGACTGGTTTATGCACGTAAAGTCTGGGAATATACAAGGCGCATGTCTTACTGTCTAACCAGTTGCGCCAAGGAGGCACCATGGACTACAAGATTACCGGCTACGAGCCCGCCCAGCTGTTCCATTTCTTTGAGGAGGTCAGCGCGATCCCCCGCGGGTCTGGCAACGAGAAGGGCATCAGCGATTTCCTGGTTGCGTTTGCCAAGGAGCGCGGCCTCGATGTGTACCAGGACGAGGTCTACAACGTTATCATTCGCAAGCCCGCATCTGCCGGTGCCGAGAATGCCCCGACCGTGATGCTGCAGGGCCACATCGATATGGTGTGCGACAAGTTGGGCTCCGTTGAGCACGACTTTACGACCGATGGTATCGACCTGGTCGTCAAGGACGGCGTTCTCACCGCCAACGGCACCACCCTGGGCGCCGACAACGGCATCGCCGTCGCTCTGATGCTCACTGTTCTCGATGACGATTCGATCGTTCACCCTGCCCTCGAGTGCGTATTCACCACCGACGAGGAGACTGGCCTGGTCGGCGCCGAGACGCTCGACAAGTCCCAGATTAGCGCCCGCACCATGATTAACCTTGACTCCGAGGAAGAGGGCGTTGCCACCGTCAGCTGCGCCGGCGGCGTCGTCGTTACCTACACCTGCCCGATCGCGCGCGAGCACAAGACCGGTAGCACCCTCACGCTCGACATCTCGGGCCTGCTGGGCGGTCACTCCGGCAGCGATATCCACCTGGAGCGCGGCAACGGCAACCTCATCATGGCCCGCATCATCGACCGCCTGATGGTTGCCGGCGAGCCCGCCATCGTCAGCTTCAACGGCGGCACCAAGGACAACGCCATCAACCGTGAGTGCAAGGCTGTTCTGGTCTACGCCGACCACGCTGCCGCCGAGGCCGCGGCCCAGATCGCAAAGGGCATCATCGCCGACGTCACTGCCGAGCTCGAGGTCTTCGACCCCGGCTTTACCTGCACCGTCGAGATTGCCGACAACGCCGAGGTCGAGGCCATGGACCAGAAGTCCGCGCTTGCCCTCATCCGCGCCCTGCGTCTTGCCCCTAACGGCGTGATTCGCCGCAACGTCGCCACCGACGGCTCCGTCGAGGTTTCCTCCAACATCGGTGTGGTTGCCACCTCTGACGACGAGGTCAAGATCATGCTGTCCCCGCGCTCCTCGATCACCTCGCTGCAGAACGAGTTCAAGGACCGCCTGCAGACGCTGGCCGATGTCCTGGGCTTCGATGCCAAGTTCGAGTTCGAGTATCCCGGCTGGAGCTATGCCGAGCATTCGCCGGTCCGCGACATCTTTGTCGAGAGCTATCGCGAGCTCTTTGGCTCCGAGCTGCGCATCGAGTCCATTCACGCCGGCCTTGAGTGCGGCCTGTTTGCCGAGGCCCTGCACGGCCTGGACGCCATCGCCGTGGGTCCGACGCTCTCCGATGTCCACACTCCGGACGAGAGCATGGAGCTCGCTTCTGCCGAGCGCTTCTACGAGCTGCTCATCGACGTGCTCAAGCGCCTCGCTGCGTAAAGGTTGCGCTAGCAGCAGTCCGAGCCACGTGCTAGCGGATTGCAAATGACATTACGAGAGGGGGCATTCGAGCGTTTGCGACGGGTGCCCCCCTCTTTTGTTTGATAATTGCGAAATTACGGTCACCTAGTCCATTTCTGCCCTGATGAGGTCGAGGGTGCGCTGGCAGTTTTCGCGGACGGGGCCGAGCATATGCTCGCGCAGGTCCGCCATGCCGGGCAGGTCGGCGTATTCGTCCATGACCTCTTCCATGCAAATGGGTACCTCGTAGGCGAGGTCCATCATGGTCGCAAAGCAAAACTTCTCGGATAGCCCGGCATCGGTAAGCGCCGCCTCCAGCGCGGGATCGCCCATACCGTGGTATCGGCGGATAGCGCCTGGACCGATTCGCCCCACACGATTTTCGCCGCCAACGCTCATGGCGAGGCGCGCTTTTCGCCGCATACGTTCGTATGCTAAGCCCGATGCGACATCGTACATGGGTGCGAGCGCCGCGTTTGTGCCTTTGCCTAGGATGAGCGAGTAGTTTTTAGCGTGTGCGTCAGGCGCTCCGATAATGGCGTTATAGAACAACATATAGGTAAAAAGCACAAGATTCATGTGGTGGGGGACTGTGTTAATCAGTCGTTCTTGGATGTCTCGTGTAGTTGGTCCTCCGTCGGCGGTGTATTTCTGGGTTGGCAATACACCGAGTGCCTGGCAAAAGTCCTCCTGATGCAGCCTTTCGATATTTCCGCTGCTATTGACCATTCTGTCGTACCGTTCAACGACGAGCGCAGCTTCGTCTTCAAATGTGCAATAGGAGACGTTGGCAGTTGGAATGCCAACACGCCGAGCTGTTTTCATGCAGACGAATTCGTTTAAGGCCTGATGTTTGAACCCAACGACACCATTTTTGAAGATATGGGTAGTGGGGGATGACCCTAGACATTCGCACCATTGTCCATCATGCCAAGCTAGTGCAAATTTGCCTTGGTTGCCGCCCAGGGACCAGCTTTCGTTGGAGCCCATCCATGTCTCTCTTTCGTCATCGCGAATTGCTTTGAGCTTGTGAGCGATTTGAGAATTGGTATGCGGGCGGTATGCTGAGACCCTGCCGTGGGCGGCATCTAATTGATCGGCTCGACAAAACTGAACGGCCCCCGCGCAGTCAAGACCGATATGGCACAAGAGGGCGACGGGGTTGTTGGATGCAACGTCATGCTCGGCGGCAATAGCGCGACGCTGCTCTTGGCTGTCGGGCAAAAGGCCAAATAGGAACGGACGGACGATGTTATGGCCATATGTGCGATTGGAAAGCGGCATTGTTAACGATAGCGGTGCTCCGCGATAGGTTGGGGCGTATACAAAGCTGCAGAGTCCATGCTCGTCTTGCCGGAGAGTGCCGGCGATTTCGCCACAAATGAGGGTCGCAAGCTCCATTTCTGCCATTTATTTCACAACCTTACAGCCAAAGGAGAGGTCTGAAGTGCCGGAAAGGCCTTGCTCGGCTGCGATTTGGGCCAGCAAGGCACCATAGAAAGCTGGCGTTCCTTGTCGAGCGGGTCGTCTGCCTACGCTTGGCTTTGGCAGGGCATTCGAGTTCGCGATAGGGAGGTCCGCTATCGTCATCGGATGTTCGGAGGGTGATGCGATGGAGTCGTTATCGCTTTGCGCAAAGAGACCTATGCCGAGTGCGTTAAAGACGGTCAACAGCTTGTCGAGCCGAATGCCCGTGGCATCTCCCAGCTCGAGCGATGCGAGCAGGCGCTCCGAAACACCGGCCTTATTAGCGAGGGCGGCACGGGTGAGACCCTGAGCCTCGCGTGCCTGGCGCACGTAGATGCCAGCTTGGCGCGGTGTGGTGATGGGAAGGGTATCCACGGCGATCTCCTAACGTGCAGACTTTTGCATCATAGTATGACATGCAAAAGTCTGCATGAAAAGGCCTCATGCAAAACTCTGCATGAGGCCTCATCCGGACGTTTAGTTTTGAAGGGTGTTTTACAGCGCCAAAATCCCCAGATGCTCCAGCAAAATCTTGAGGCCGATGAGGACGAGCACGACGCCACCCACGATGGTGGCGGGCTTTTCGTAGCGCGCGCCAAAGGTGTGGCCGATCGCTACGCCGGCAACGGAGAAGACAAAGGTCGTGATGCCAATGAGCGACACGGCGGGAACGATATCGACCGAGAGCGCGGCAAACGAGATGCCCACGGCAAGCGCGTCAATCGAGGTGGCGATGGCAAGGATTAGATATTCGCCCAGGTCGATCTTTTCGGCATCCTTGCCGTCGCCTTCGTTCTCGTCCTCAGTAAAGGCTTCCCACAGCATCTTGCCGCCGATAAAGGCGAGCAGGATAAAGGCGATCCAGTGGTCGATGGGGCTGATGATGCCCATGAACTGGCTACCAAGGGCCCACCCAATTACGGGCATGCCGGCCTGGAAACCGCCAAAGAACAGGCCGAGTATCACGGCGACCTTAAGGTTGATCCTTTTCATGCCAAGGCCCTTGCAGATGGATACGGCAAAAGCGTCCATAGAAAGGCCGATAGCGAGCAACACAAGCTCTGCGAGTCCCATAGTCTGGCTCCCTCTCTGCGGGCGGGCCCGCGTGTACCTCTTGGGGGAGTAACAAAAAAGACCCGTGGCGTACGCGTTGCGCGCACAGCCACGAGTCTCGTTCATTAAGGCAAGCCAGGCCGCATCGGCCAGTGTGTTGACTTGCCGCGCCACCGGAGGCGAACCCGATCACGCGACTACTCCCTCATTTATGCGAATCCCGATGCTACCACATGAACAGCTGATTTGGGTTGGGCTCTCAGCTGTGTTCGCTCATTCTGTAAGCATCGGATTTCGCAAGCGCCGCAGGGACAAACCGTGAGAAACTATTTAGCGTTTATGGAGCGTATACGATGGGAGCGATGCCTTGGATAAGAACGAGCTGCAAAAGCGTATGGAACAGGCCATCCGCCTGACGGCACCTGGTCAGCCGATCCGCACCGCCCTCGACATGATCATCGCCGGTCACCTGGGCGCCCTTATCTGCGTCGGCGACACCGAAAACGTGCTCGCTGCCGGTAACGACGGCTTCCCGCTCAACATTTCGTTTACCTCGAACCGCCTGTTCGAGCTTTCCAAGATGGACGGCGCCATCGTTATCGATGGCGACCTCACCCAGATCCTGCGCGCCAACTTCCACCTCAATCCCGATCCCTCGCTCGCCACGAGTGAGACGGGCATGCGTCACCGTACTGCCGCTCGCATGTCGGTGCTCACCGATGCCATCGTGATCTCGGTTTCGGCTCGTCGCGCCGTCGTCAACGTGTACGTCCACGGCAAGAGCTACGAGATCCAGCCCGTCACCACCATCATGAGCTCGGTCAACCAGCTCGTCGCCACGCTCCAGACTACCCGTCAGTCGCTCGATCGCTCCCTGCTGCGCCTGACGGCCCTCGAGCTCGACGACTACGTCACGCTCGCCGACATTACCGGTATTTTCTCGAGCTTCGAGATCATGCAGCAGGCAAAGACCGAGCTTAAGGATTGCATCGTCAAGCTGGGTAACCAGGGCAAGCTCGTGCAGATGCAGCTCGAGCAGCTCGCGGGCTCCAGCATGGATACCGAATACGACCTGATGATCCGCGACTACGCAAGCGATTCCTCCGAGGCAAACGCCGAGAAGATCCGCGCCGAGCTTGCCCGTATGACGCCTAAGGACCTGTCCGACCCGCAGCACGTGGCGGCAGTTCTGGGCTATGACGACTTGGACGAGGACTCCGTCATGACGCCGCTGGGCCTGCGCACGCTTTCGCGTGTGTCCGTCGTGCGCGACGGCGTGGCCGAGAAGATCGTCGACGAGTACGGCTCGCTGCAGGAGCTCATGGATGACATCAGCGAGGACCCGGAGCGCCTGGGCGACTTTGGCGTCAACAACCCTGCCATTCTTGCGGACTCCCTGTACCGCATGAAGGGTACCAAACAGGGGAACGCATAATGGCGCCCGTATGCGCCGTGGTCGTTGCCGGCGGCAGCGGCCAGCGCTTTGGAAATCCCGGCGGCAAGCAGCTCGTTAACGTGGCGGGCCGTCCGCTCATGAGCTGGTCCATCCGCGCGTTCGATCGTAGCGACAAGGTCGGCCACATTGTGGTGGTGTGTCCTGCCGAGCGCCGTGCCGAGATGCGCCGCCTGGCCATCGACCCGTTTGACTATGACACGCCCATCAGCTTTGCCGATGCCGGCGATACCCGTCAGGATTCCACCCGTGCCGGCGTGCATGCGGTTCCGGCGGGCTTTGAATACGTCGCCATTCACGATGGCGCTCGTCCGCTCATTACGACCGAGGCCATCGACCACGCTATCGACGTGCTTGTGAGCGACCGCTCGCTCGACGGTGTCGTGTGCGGTCAGCCCGCGATCGACACGCTCAAGATCGTCGATGGCGACAACATCGTCGAGACGCCGCCGCGCGAGCTCTATTGGGCCGCGCAGACGCCGCAGATCTTTAGCGTCGATGCTATGAAGCGCGCTCACGCCGCTGCTATTGCCGAGGGCTTTATCGGTACCGATGATTCGTCGCTGGTCGAGCGCATGGGTGGGCGCGTCCGCTGCGTCCAGAGCCCGCGCGATAACCTTAAGGTGACGGTGCCCGAGGACTTGCGTCCCGTAACCGCGATTCTGCTTGGCCGTATGGCCGAGGGAGAGGACCTTCCCCATGTTCAGTAACCTGCGCATTGGCCATGGCTACGACGTTCACCGTCTGGTGGAGGGGCGTCGATGTATCATCGGCGGTGTCGACATTCCCTACGAGCGCGGCCTGCTGGGCCACTCGGATGCCGATGTGCTCGCGCACGCCTTGGCCGACGCCATTCTGGGCGCCTGCCGTGGGGGAGACATTGGCAAGCTATTCCCCGATACCGACCCCGCCTATGAGGGTGCCGATTCGATGGTGCTGCTCGCTCGCGTGATGGACTACGCGCGCGAGCTGGGCTTTGAGTTTGTCGATGCCGATTGCACCATTGCCTGCCAGCAGCCTAAGATCACCCCGCACCGCGATGCCATGCGTGCCAACCTTGCCCATGCCCTGGGCGTTGACGTCGAAAACGTGGGCGTCGCCGCCACTACGACCGAAAAGCTCGGTTGGGAAGGCCAGGGCGAGGGAATCGGCGCCTGGGCCGTCTGCCTGCTACAGAAAACCGTTAAGGAGTAACGAATGCGTATCTACAACAGCGCTACCCATAAAAAGGAAGAGTTCCAGCCCATCGAGTCCGGCAAGGTCCGCATGTACGTGTGCGGCCCCACGGTCTACGACAACATCCACATCGGCAATGCCCGCACGTTCATCAGCTTTGACGTGATTCGTCGCTGGCTCATCGCGAGCGGCTACGAGGTCACGTTCGCCCAGAACCTCACCGATGTCGACGACAAGATCATCAAGCGCGCCAACGAGCAGGGCCGTACGGCCGCCGAGGTCGCGACGGAGTTCTCCGACAAGTTCATCGGCGTTATGCGCGCCGCCAACGTGCTCGATCCCGATGTGCGCCCCCGCGCCACCAAGGAGATCGGCCCCATGATCGCCATGATCAAGACGCTTATCGAGCAGGGCCACGCTTACGCCGCCGATAACGGCGATGTGTACTTTGCCGTGCGCAGCGATCCCAACTATGGTCAGGTCTCGGGCCGCAACATCGATGACCTTATGGTTGGTGCGCGTATCGAGGAGAACGAGGACAAGAACGACCCGCTCGACTTTGCCCTGTGGAAGGCCGCCAAGCCCGGCGAGCCCAGCTGGCCGAGCCCCTGGGGCGAGGGCCGTCCCGGTTGGCACACCGAGTGCGCCGCCATGGTGCATCGCTACCTGGGCACTCCGATCGACATCCACGGCGGCGGCTCCGACCTTGCCTTCCCGCATCACGAGAACGAGTGCGCTCAGGCCACCTGCGCCTGGCACCAGGGCTTCTCCAACACCTGGATGCACACGGGCATGCTGCTGGTAGACGGCGAGAAGATGTCCAAGTCGCTCGGAAACTTCTTTACGCTGGCCGAGGTGCTCGAGCAGCACTCTGCCGCGGCCCTGCGCCTGTTGATGCTGCAGACGAGCTATCGCTCGCCGCTCGACTTCTCCTGGGAGCGCCTGGAGGGTGCAGGGAACTCGCTCACGCGTATTGCCGGTACGGTCGAGAACCTGCGCTGGGCCGCGAACCATGCGACGGCCGATGCCGATGAGGCAGCATCCGAGGCGTTTGCCGCCAAGGCCGCCGAGACCCGTGCCACCTTTAAGGAGTGCATGGACGACGACTTTAACACCGCTGGTGCCATGGGTGCCGTCTTTGGCTTTGTGACCGAGTGCAACCAGTACCTGGAGCAGGCGGGCGACGCTGCCGACAAGGCCGCCGCGCTTGCCGCCGCCGACACGCTGACCGAGCTGCTCGATACGCTTGGCGTCGAGCTTCCCGAGTCCAAGGTCGGGCTGCCGCTGGGCCTGCTGGGCGTTGCCGCCGGTTTGGTTGCCTACACGGGTGACGACGTGGACTGTCTCGTATACACATCTGACGCTGCCGACGGTCTTACG
>URHU01000070.1:0-9319 GCA_900547715.1 uncultured Collinsella sp.
CGCCAATGCCGTGGGCAAAAATCTGCGCACGCCCGTTATCAAGCGCCGTGATCTCCAGGCGGTCGGCGTTCTCAACGGGCGCCGGCAGCTCATCGGCGGCAATCGCAAGCTCGCAGATGGACTGCGACGGAATGGCATTGCTCGCCTCGGAGCCGCTCCACGACACGATGCGCCCGCCGTCGATCTTGGGGCTGACGAACGTCGCCCCAAACTGGCCCTTCTCGGCATTGCAGACCGGGAACTCGGCATCGGGCGTAAACAAGAAGTCGGGGTCTGCGTGATTCTCCAGATAATGGTGAACGTCGGACATGCCCACTTCCTCATCGCAGCCCAGCAGCGCGCGGAAGGTATAGCGCGGCACAATGCCGTGTTTGAGCAGATAAGCGCCGGCGTAGAGCGACAACACCGCCGGGCCCTTGTCGTCGATCACGCCACGGCCGAGCAGCCAGCCCTCGCGGCGCTCCATCGCAAACGGGTCGGTGTTCCAACCGGGGCCAGCGGGAACCACGTCCACGTGGCAGATAGTCGCGAGCTGCTTGTCGCCGCGACCCGGGATATCGGCGATTCCCACATAGCCCCCGTCGTCGCTCGTCTGATAGCCGAGCTTTTGCGCAATGCCGAGCGCGCAATCGAGCGCGTCACGGACCGGGCGGCCAAACGGCGCACCGGGCTCCGCATCGGCAGCAACGGCCACGGACGGATAGCTCACCAGTTGTTCGATATCGGCAACGACATCCTCCCAGACCTCGTCGACATACTCGGCAACGCTCTGCTCCACCTGATTCATGAACGACCTCCTTACCAATGAGCGACGGGTACGCCCGCCCCTCACATTATGTCTATTAGATAGCGAAAAGTTTAGCAAGCTCGGCCACCGAGTGCACCACCGCATCGGCGCCCGCGGCCTCGTGCTCCCCCGGCGCTGCCGCGCCCGAATAGATGCCGATGCACGGCACGCCCATCGCGTGCGCGCCCTCCACATCGTTAAAGCGATCGCCGATCATCACGGCATCGTCGGCCGTCGCGCCGAGCGCCGCCAGGGCATCGCGAACCGAATCGGCCTTGGTCTCGCGTCCCTGCGGCGGATTCATGCCAACCACAGCTTCGAACTGGCAAAGCCCCAGCTCATGAACCATATCGATGCACTTCGCCTCCATGCGAGACGTCGCCACGGCCATACGCTTGCCCTGGGCGGCCAACCCATCCAGCAGCTCGGGGACCCCATCGAACACGGGGTACTCCTCCGGCCCCAGCTCATCAAAAAAGGCACGGTACTCGTCAGCCACCACAAGCGACTCCTCGCGGGAGAAGCCATAAAAGTCGTGAAAGCTCTTCCACAGGGGCGGCCCGATCATGCGGCGCAGGTCACCCATCTGCGCCTCCGAAAACCCGCGCGCGGCCAACGTCTTGCGCGTCGAGGTCATCACCGCCCGGCCCGTATCGGCCACCGTGCCGTCAAAATCGAACAGCACAACCGGCCGCTCGCATAGCTGTAATGCCGCCATCGGCATCCCTCTTCCCCAGTTGATGATTTCCACACCGACACTTCAAACTGTTGACTATTCAACAATTGAACCTAGAAATGTGGAACGACTCCACTATACTTGTCGCACTTTGCTCTCAGAAGGCGGCGCGCAAGCGCCCCAACGAAAGGTGCAATTATGTCTTTTGCCATCATAACCGACTCCACATCGGACATCTCCCCCGCCCGTGCTCAAGAGCTCGGCATTTACGTGATTCCACTGCATGTGATTATCGAGGGTGAGGACCTGCTCGACCAGGTGCAGATTACCGCCGAGGAATACGTCGCCCGCATGGCTGGCTCCGAGCAGTTGCCGCACACCTCGCAGCCGAGCGCCGGCGAGTTCAAGGCGCTCTTTGACCGCGTGCTCGCCGACGGCCACGATAGCGCCATCTTTATCTCGCTATGCAGCGAGTGGTCCGCCTGCTATGCCAACGCCAGCCTGACGGCCGAGACCCACGAGCTCGACGTGCGCTGCATCGATTCGCGCACCGGTTCGGGTGCCGAAGGCCTGCTGGTGGAGTACGCGCTCGCCATGCGCGAGGACGGTCGCAGCCTGGACGAGACCGAGGCGCAGATCCGCGCGACGCTGCCCGACGCCCACCTGCTGCTGATTCCCCGCACGCTCGAGAACCTGGTCAAGAACGGCCGCGCACCTAAACTCGCCGGCCAGCTCACGCAGATGCTCAACATTCGCCTGGCCGTTTCGCCGGAGTGGAAATCGGGCGAGATCAAGGCCATCAAAAAGGGCCGCGGCGCCAAGCGCATCGTTGCCAACACCATGGCCGATTGCCTCGCATTTTTGGCCGAGCATCCGGGCTCCAGCGTGCGCGTGCTCACGACCGGCGCCGCCGAGGAGCAGGAACTCGTCAACCAAGCGCTCGCGGGCCAAGACTACGTAGACGCCGGCACCGGCCCCATCGGCTGCACCATCGCAACCCACGTAGGCGTCGACGCCATCGCCATCAGCTACTGCCCCCGCTACCAGCCAACTCGCTAGGGACGTCCACATCAGTTGCGGTGAAATAGGGACTGTTTTTGGCTTATCAACCGCAAATCAATCCCTATTCCACCGCAACTTCTTTTGCTGAGCCATCCATATACAAGATATGCTGACGATCGGCGCATTCCCAGCTGTTTGGGGGAGCTTCGACTAGCCCCTAGCGGTACCCGGTGGGCAAAAAATGGCAAATATGAGTACTGTCATAAATTTAGTAACAGCAAAATTTCGCTGAAATTGCCCGCTTCCACCGATTTCAAGCTCCATAAAGCCCCGAATCGTCGTGTTTAGGGGGGTGAATATACTAAAACTCAGTCAATTGGTCTTAGATACTTCTCAAATGATATGAGACTAACTGAGCAACAGTACTCATATTTTCCATTTTTTGCCCACCGGGTCTGAATGAGGTCCGCTCTTTACGCCTCCGGCTACCCATATGACCGCAAACCCTGATTATCAAGGACCGTCGCGCGCCTTGGCATCGACCGAAAGCCGCTCGCAGAATAATCCCTTGCCATTAGCAAACTTGAATCGAAATTACATATCCCAAAAAGCCGTAATGCCGTACCCTCGTCTCAACAACTCCAATACAAGGACGGCATTCAAATGGGCAACGCCATGCATCAATACGCCCTCTTTGGGACCGCACAATTTAAATACGATCAGACGATCACACATATATCGGACCAACACCGACAAATCGTCATTTGCAACAACGGTTCAGACGTACGCTACGCAACGCTAGAAGAGTGGGAAGAAACTGGCGCTTTGTTCGATGAACGAGCGCAAATCGAGGGCATCGTCACCAGCGCGAGCCCAGCACGCGATAAACTCGAGCTCTTTCGCAGTCTCTTTACCGGGCGCAAAGATGTTTACGCTCATGGATATCGCAGAAAGGACGGGGGCATTGGCTATACGCCTGCTTGTGCTAATGAGTGGGAGCCAGGAATTTGCCCCAAAGCAGCCCATCAAAGAGTTAAATGCGTAGAATGCAGCAATCGCGTCTTCCCGGAATTAAGCGATGCCGCAATCATTGCTCACTTTAAAGGCAACGATGACCGGTTCCGCGATGTCCTCGGACAATATGTTCTCGATAGGAACTGCAACACGAAAGTTCTCGTCATCGATTTTGACAAAGCGGACTGGAAAGAGGCAACAAATGCCGTACGGCTTGTTGCAATACGACGGGGCATTAACGCCGCTGTTGAGCGCTCAAGGTCCGGCAACGGCGCCCACATCTGGTTTTTCTTCCTCGAGCCAATCAGCGCAAAGGCTGCCCGAGAGTTTGGAAGTTGCCTCATAACCGAAGCTGCGGCGCATAATAAGACAATCACGTTCGAGGCCTTTGATCGAATGCTACCCGCTCAGGCCACTATTCCCGATGGAGGCTTCGGAAACCTCATCGCACTCCCCTTTCAAGGCAAGGCGCAACGTGAAGGAAACAGTGTATTTGTAGACGAACAATTCAAGCCCTTTCCCGACCAATGGCTCTATCTATCACAAGTCCAGCTGATTCCGCGCTCGACGGTGCAAGATCTGATTGAGGCCCCTGGAAACAACCCGCACGGACCAGCAACAACTACGGTGGCAAACAAGGGCAAACGGTATGCCCAAAGACCACGAAAGCGACTACCACTCACATCGCGGGACTTTCCCTCATCGCTGCCCGTTATTCAAGCCGATATGCTGTACATCCCCGAGAAGTCTCTGAGTCCAGCAGCTCAAATGGAAATCCGCGGACTTGCGACATTTGCCAATCCGGCATTCTATCGCGCGCAGTCCATGCATCAATCAGTATTCGGCAAACCGCGACTCATAGACCTTAGCGAACTGAGAGATGGTCATGTTGCAATTCCCCGGGGCTGCAAAACTCAACTTGAGCAGCTAGTTCAAGAGACCGGCGTTACCGCCCACTATTCAGACGAGCGCAAATCGGGTAATCCGATTGTTATGGCATTTAAAGGAGTCCTTCGCCCTGAGCAGCAAATCGCCGCTGATCAGATGCTCATATACGAAGACGGAATCATGTCCGCGCCGACAGGCTTCGGTAAAACAGTCATCGGAGCTTATCTTATTGCATCCATTGGTCTTCCAACGCTCGTCATCGTTCCCAAAACCGCACTCATAACCCAATGGAAATCCCAGCTCGAGCGATTTATCGACATTACGGACAACAGGGAGCCCGTCCGAACCCCAAAAGGACGAATCAGCAAAAGGCAGCCTCCGGTCATCGGACAAATAGGAGGAGGCAAAATGGCCGTAAGCGGCCTCGTCGACATCGCTTCGTTCCAGTCGTTATCTGGCAAAGACCGCCAAACTGGAGAGCCGATAGTTAAGGGCCTTGTTCGTAATTACGGCCTCATTATCTGCGACGAATGCCACCATGCCGCCGCACCACAGCTCGAGCTTATTCTCAAGTCCGCCCCGGCCAAATACGTATACGGCCTTTCTGCGACGCCCGAACGATCCGACGGCCTTACGCGGGCGCTCTCCATGCTCTGCGGCCCGCTCCGTTATGTTATCGATCCAAAAGCGCAAGCGATTCAGCAGGGCATCCAGCGCATCGTACGGCCTCGTTTTACTGGAATTCGACTACCCGCCTACGAGCCAGGTGCAAACTTCAATCAGATTCTCGACCTGCTGTGCACGCATGCAGCTAGAAACGAATTGATTGTCAACGACGCTATTGAAGCTGCGTCAAACGGCCGGCATCCGCTCGTGCTGACTAAAAGGAAAAAGCATGCCGAGGAGCTGTTCGGGATGCTCAAAAACCAAGGACACGAACCCGTTCTCCTGACCGGGGAAATCGACGCCAAAGAAAGAAAAACGATACTGAGCAGTCTTCCCCGCTTCGAGCATGAACATCGAATCATCGTCGCCACCGAAAGCCTTTTGGGCGAGGGCTTCGATCTGTCCTACCTTGACACTCTACTCATTGCCACGCCAATATCGTGGGACGGCAGCATCACGCAGCAGGCGGGCAGGCTCCATAGAAGCCACGAGGGCAAGCGACGGGTTGAGATATTCGACTACGTTGATTTATCTATACCCATGCTCGCCCGCATGTACCAGAAGAGACTCAAGACCTACGCCAAGCTCGGGTACGAAGTCTACGTGACCGGTGGCAGCGAGCAGTCCGATCAAAACATTCTCATAGAACCGGCCAATGCCGTAGAGACTCTGGTTGAAGACATCGTTGGCGCCGCCAAGAGCATCTTCATTGCCGCGCCCTACGCATCCGCCGCCTGCCTCGCAAAGCTCGGCGATGCAATCAAAGGTGCCACCGCCCGAGGGATTGCTCTTGAGTTTTTCATTGCCTCGACTCCGCGCGAAGATGCAAGCGAGACTTTGGCAGAAATGAACGTCGAGCATGCCATTAGAGCAGAAGGACGTTTGTGTGCAGCGATAATTGACGAAGAAACAATCTGGTACGGAACGATCCCGCTACTAGCTTTCCCCAAGAAAGAAGACTGCAGCATCAGGTTCAAAAACAGCGAGATCGCAGCGGAGCTCTTAGACGAAATCAACCACAAGGGAAAGCCAGATGCCACGTCAACAGGCAGGACATCCCCACCACTTGCGGTGGAATAGGGACTGTTTTTTGGCGTATCAGCCGCCAATCAATCCCTATTCCACCGCAAGTTAAAAGCGAGTGGCTAGCTCAGTGGGCCCTGGAACAGTTCTTGATGCGAACCCATTCTGACCAGTCGAATCACCGGATTAGTTTTATGCGGCAGGTAGAGAACGACCACGTCGATCAGGCCGCCGGATAGATGGAAGTCGATGTGCCCGTTGTAGTTGCCGCCCGGGTTGGAGAGCTCGTGGGCACCGTACTCCGCCGGAAGCGAACCATGTGCCGCAAGCTCGGCAACTGCCGCCTTAAACTCGGTTTTTAGCTGCGGATGACTCTGCATCGTTCGCTTGTAGTCGGCCTTAAACTGAGCCTCGACCTTAATCTCAAACATCGCTTAGCCCTCATCGAGGAACGATATAAGCTCATCAGCGTTATTGAATGACGGGCTATCGTCCGGCAAAATCCCCAACTCATGAGCCTCGGCGATCACCATGGCACGCCTCGTCGCCTCGTTGGGCACCTCCGCCCTTCCTACAATCTCAAAAGGAATCTTTCGTTGATTTACCAGCTGCCGAACGGCAAGATTGAGATAGGAATTGAGGCTGAGGCCGACCGAATCCAAGAACTCAGTCGCCTGCTCCTTAAGCCCCTCTTCGATGCGAACCGTCGTAGGCTTAACCGTTGCAGTAGACATACGCGACCTCCTAGCCTCGTCTTTTGCATCAGTATACCCAATAAAAATGGCAATCTGATGTTAAATAACATCAGATTGCCATGCGTATTCATGTCGCGTGGGCACGATTGATCTACATCAGCCCGCTCAGGGCAATGTCGACGGCCTCGTTGAGGTCGTCGGTGATGTGTACGAGCTCGGGATCGAGCGGGCTAATCATACCGGCGTCCATCACCGGGCCGTTAAGCCAGTCGAATAGGCCCTGCCAGTACTCGCTGCCTACCAGTACAAGCGGCATGTGCTTGACCTTATGCGTCTGCACCAGCGTGAGCACCTCGAACATCTCGTCGAGCGTGCCAAACCCGCCGGGAAACACGATGGCGCCCGAGCTGTATTTGACGAACATGGTCTTGCGCACAAAGAAGTAACGGAAGTCCATGCCGAGGTTCACGTATTTATTGAGCCCCTGCTCGTGCGGAAGCTCGATACCCAGGCCGACCGACTTGCCGTTGGCGCTCGCCGCTCCCCTGTTGGCCGCCTCCATGATGCCGGGGCCGCCACCGGTGATAACCGCCACGCCGCGTTGGGCAATCTTGCGACCGACCGTGCGCGCCGCCTTGTAGAGCGAATCGGTCTTGGGCGTGCGGGCGCTACCGAAGATGGTCACCGCAGGCCCGAGCTCGGCCAGCGCGCCAAAACCATCGACGAATTCTGCCTGAATACGAAGGACGCGCCACGGATCGACATGCAACCAGTCGGTTGAATCCTCAGGCGCCAGCAGGTTGGCGTACGTATTATCCTTAGGAATCATGGGGCCGCGCATGACCACGGGACCGCGGCGGTACGTCTCGTCGTAGGCAGGCTCGCCCTCGACGTTCTCATTCTTAATCATGGGTACTCCTATCGAAGATAGAAACGGGCGGGGTCGACGCCATGCGCCAAACACCCGCCCGAACATCATCTATTCGGTATGGTACCCACGATGCATAAAGTGCTTGCAAGCTATCGGTCAGCGGTCGTGCAGATAGTGCTAGCGAACGCGACGACCGATCGCCGCTTGGCCTTTGCCGTTACTCACGCCCCGCAAGCGCGCCCGCGGCTCTTAGTAATCCACCGCCGCGGGGCTGTTCATCCAGTCGCTCACGAACGCACCGTAGCGGCCCTCGATAATGGCCTGGCGGGCACGCTGCATAAGGTTGAGCAGGTAGTAGATATTGTGCATCGAAAGCAGAATGCCGCCGAGCATCTCCTTCTGCGTGACCATGTGACGGATGAGCGCACGGCTGTAACCGCCCGTGCACACCGGGCAGGTGCAGGTGGGATCGATGGGACCGTCGTCGTGCGCAAAGCGCGCGTTGCGGAAGTTGAGGCGACCCTCGCTGGAGAATGCCGTGCCCATGCGGCCGGTGCGCGTCGGCAGCACGCAGTCGAACATGTCGATGCCCACGCCCACGCCGCGCACGAGCGTCGTCGGGTTGCCGACGCCCATCAGGTAGCGCGGCTTGTGCTTGGGCATGTACTCGCTCACAAGCGGTGCCAGGGTCTCGAACATGGTCTCGTGGTCCTCGCCCACCGAGTAGCCACCAATGCCGTAGCCCGGGAAGTCGCCGCACTCCTCCAGATGGCGCAGCGAGCGCAGACGCAGGTCCAGATGCATGCCGCCCTGAACGATACCAAAGAGTGCCTGGTCATCGCGGGTATGAGCCTTGTAGCAGCGCTCGGCCCACATGCTCGACAGCTCCACCGCGCGCTCGACGTAGGCGCGTGTGGCAGGATAGCCGGGGCATTGGTCGAGCTGCATGCAGATGTCGGAGCCGAGCTTCATGGCGATTTCCATGTTGTCCTCGGGCGTCCAGAACACGTGACGGCCGTCGTAGTCATTGACGATAAAGCGCACGCCCTCGTCGGTGAGCTTGACGGCGTCGTTATGGCTAAAGACCTGGAAGCCGCCCGAGTCGGTGAGGATGGGGCCGTGCCAGTTCATAAACTTATGCAGTCCGCCCAGCTCGGCGATGGTGTCCTCGCCGGGGCGCATGGACAGGTGATAGGTATTGGCAAGCACGATCTGGGCGCCGAGCTGCTTGACGGTCTCGGTAGGGATGCCCTTGACGTTTGCCTTGGTGCCCACGGGCATAAAGATCGGCGTCTCGATGTCGCCGTGCGGGGTATGCAGCACGCCGGCGCGCGCGTGCGTGGTCGGATCCTCGGCGATCAGGTCGAATTTAAAAAGACTCTGGTCCATAAACTGGAACTCCTTGGTTGCGGTTCATACGCAAACCATTATACGGGCAACCCGCAAGAAGCACCGACTCGACAGAAACTAGTGCAAAGGGAACCTGCCCCCTGCACCAATGCACCAGGATAAAAATGATCCGTTTTCCTCCGTCCCCAACGGATCATTTCCGACAGCGAAAACCCGCCAGAGCGAGCAAGGTGCCTTCAAGCAAAATGGCACCGCAGGTTGAGCATAAGTCAGACACTATGACCCAATCCAGGGGCACGGAAACGACAGGAGCCCCCGCTCGTGACCGCGGGTCGGGGCTGCGACAA
>URHU01000071.1:0-9279 GCA_900547715.1 uncultured Collinsella sp.
AAGATCGTCGGCAGCGTCAGATGTGTATAAGAGACAGCAGCATGGGGATGTCGTTGATGTTGTCACCGAACGCCCAGGCGTCGGCGAGACGCTCGCCCAGGTGCTCGCATAGCCACGTGAGGGCCGTTCCCTTGGTGGCGCCCTCGCCCATGACCTCGATATTCATGGCGTACGAACGCGTGACCTCAATGCCTCCGAGCGTGTCGAGCTCCGCCGCGATGGCGTCGCGATCGGCCGGGTCGTGCCAGTACATGGCGATGCGTTCGAGCGTCTCGACCTCGTCGATCTTGCTGTCGATATCCATGTCGATCGGTGTTCGTGTGCGCTTGAGCGAAGCTGCGATGTGGGGGTCGCCGCCGCAGAACTCATCCAGGCGCGTGTAGAGCGAGCGGGGGAGGAAGCACTGCCCGTCCGCGAAGATATCGAAGGTCACATCGTGGCCGGCGGCGATGCGGCGGATGCGATGGGCAATGCCGCAATCGAGCGGTCGGCTCAAGATGCGCGTGGCGCGCGAGGCGTCGGTGGGCACATCGTCGTCGAGCTGCCAGACGCTGGCGCCATTGGCGCAGACGGCATAGTGCACGGCGGGATGGGCGAGGATGGGCTCAAAGATGCCCGACAGCGGACGTCCCGTGCAGGGCACAAATTCAATCCCGCGTCGAGCGAGCTCGTCGAGCATCGCCCAGGTGGCATCGCTCATCTGCTTATCGCTCGTCAACAGCGTTCCATCCATATCGGAAAACACAATCATTTGATGCAGCCCTTTCTGCTGGCATAAAAAGCGTGGCCGAGGGCGGTGATGCCCTGGCCACGCTCGGGTTCTATAACGGTCCGCGTCCTAGCGGTCGGCGAGCGGCTTGTATTCCAGCGGCTCGATCACCGGACGGTATGCCGGGCGGATGATGCGATGCGCGCAGAAGAGCTCTTCCATGCGGTGTGCCGACCAGCCGGCCATGCGGGCGACGGCGAAAAGCGGCGTAAAAAGCGTCTCGGGCACGCCGAGCATCTTGTAGATAAAGCCTGTGTACAGGTCGATGTTGGCGCAGATAGGCTTGGTCATGCCGTGGTCGCGCATCACCTGCGGTGCCAGGCGCTCGATGCGCTCGATGAGTGCGAACTCTTCGCCCAAGTCCTTCTTGGCTGCCAGTGAGCGCGCGTAACGGCGGCAGACCTCGGCGCGCGGGTCGCTGAGCGTATAGACGGCGTGGCCCATGCCGTAGATGAGGCCCGTGCCGTCGAAGGCCTGCTTGTCGAGGATCTTGCCCAGGTAGGCCGCGACCTCGTCCTCGTCCTCCCAGTTGGAGACATGCGCGCGGATGTCCTCGTGCATAGACACGACCTTGGCATTGGCGCCGCCGTGGCGCGGGCCCTTGAGCGAGCCGATAGCCGCGGCGTAGGCGGAATACGGGTCGGTGGCCGAAGACGACAGCACGCGGCAAGCGAAGGTGGAGTTGTTGCCGCCGCCGTGCTCGGCATGCAGCATGAGCATCACGTCGAGCAGCATCGCCTCATCGCGGGTGAACGCCATGCCGCCGCGCAGGACCTGTAGGATGGTCTCGGCGGTGGAGAGACCGGGCGTAGGGTGCGGCACGTGAACCTCGGAGCCGCGAAGCTTGGCGACCGAGGCCATGTGTGCGAAGGCGGCGATGCGCGGGAGACGTGCGAGCATGGAAATGGCGACGTCGATTTCGTGCTCAGGCGTGATCACGTCTGGTTCGGCATCGAAGGCGTAGAGCAGCAGTACGGCGCGCTGGAGCACGTTCATGATGCTCGACGACACCGTGGTCATAGGGAACTCTTTAACGTACTCGTCGCTCAGATGTCTAAAGGCGCCCAGGCGCTCGCAAAAGCCGTCGAGCTCTTCCTTGTTGGGCAGCGAGCCCGTGATAAGCAGATAGGCGACTTCTTCGTAGCCGTAGCGATTCTCGGCCTGGGCATTGTTGACCAGATCCTCGATGCTGTAGCCGCGAAGCGTGAGCTTGCCCTGATCGGGCACGACCTTTCCGTCGACCTTGTTGTAGCCGTGCACATCCGAGATACGAGTGAGGCCCGCGACCACGCCCGAGCCGTCGGCATTGCGCAGGCCGCGCTTGACATTGTGCTCTTCGAACAAGCCCTCGTCATAAGGGTCGGTCGGCAGGCCGTGGTAGAGGCTTTCGCTCTCAGACGAAATCTGGCGGCTTGCTTCGTAATCCAGAACCAGTCGGCTCAAGTGGTCATCGAAGCGGTAATAGATTTTCTTGGCGTCGTAGGCCATGCGCGCTCCTCTCCGGGCCGCATCGGGGTGGCTTGCATGGGCATGCGCGCGTCAGGCTATCCCCAGCGGCTTGTTCGCTACAGGCGGTACATAAAGTTAAAGACGTCCTCGCGCTGGATGGACACGTTGACGCCCGAAAGCTCGCCGGCCTCGGCCAGGGCCTTCTGCAGCTCAGCGAAGTCGAGCTTGGACTCGGCGGTATCGGCCAGCATGGTCATGGTGAAGATGTCCTCGATAATGGACTGCGTGATGTCGCGGATGTCGACGTTGGCCTCGCCCAGGACACGGGTGACGCCGGCGACGATGCCGGGGCGGTTCTTGCCAAGGACGGTGATGACGATACGGGAGGACGAGATCTCGGCCATGGGAAACCCTTTCGCGTGATTGCGGCGCGCGCGGGGCGCTCCGCTACGGTACAGTGTTCATCATTGTACCTGTCTGGCGCAAAAAAGGCGCGCTCGCTGCGGCGTTACATGCCTGCAACATGAGCGTAAGGGGGAAGGCCGTACGGGGAAGAGCCGTCTGGCGCGTGTCCGGCTCGTGTTGGGTTGATTTCCGATCTCAGCCGAACACATTGAGCGGACAGGCCGTTCCCGCAGTCAGCCGAACGCCTCCGACGGCTGATTCCGAACTGGAAGCGGAGGGCATCCCCGCCCTTCGGTAGGGGATACCGCTCCGCGGCGCATGCCGCGGGCGGCGCCCCTATCGGACCACCGTGACCTCAGTTGGGATGGGCCCAGCACTGCCGCGTACTCGGTGAGCTAGAGCCAACTGTTCGTCTTCACGTCGCGTATGGCAATATTTCGGTCGTCCGGCTCGGTGATGCCGTAGCCGAACGCCTGGAGCGTCTCGATGGACTCCTGGATCCTCTGTTGGAACATGGGACCCGGATCGACCCTCGGCCCGAGGTGCCCGCGCCAAAGGCACGGCGTGGCGCGCAGCATGTTATGGATTTTGGAGATGGGCTCGATGTCGGCGTAGACGCTGAGCGTCGCCATGGCGTCCTTGTGGCCGAGGATCGATTGGAGCGCCTTGATATCGCCGCCTTGGCGGATCCACTGCGTTGCGAACGTGTGGCGAAGGCCGTGGAACGTGATCAGCTCGTCGTTGGTGCCCATGAGGCCGTTGGTCTCCGAGAACGTCTTGAACGCCCTGCGGATATAGCTTGTCGTCGCGAAGGTCGCGCCCGGCTCCGACAGGATGTAGCAGTCCCCGATCTCGACCGCCCCGGTAAGGCCGCGCAAGCGCAGCTTTCCGCAGTCGATCTCGTGGGTCTCCTTCAGGAAGGGGAGTAGGCCGACCGGGTCGATGGGGATACCCCTGGCGTCATGGGTCTTGGTGTCCTTGATGAACGAACCCATTCCCTTCGCGTACGCCACCGAGTGTCTGATCGAGATCAGGCCCGTCTCGAAATCCACATCGCACCACCGAAGGCCGCAGACCTCGCCGATTCGCATCCCCGTGTGCAGGGCGAGTACGACCGCCCTCTAATCCTCGGCGGACCAATCGAGTCCGAACTCCTTTCGGGCATCCTCTTCGCTCATGACTTCGAGAAGGTCTCCGGGTTGGCAACGAAGGGCGAGGCATAGCTGCTCGAGTGTGTTGAAGCGAATGCCGCGAATATGCCCTTTTTTAATACGGGACAGGTTCACGGGCGTGGTTCCAATCCTTTCGGCAAGTTCGTTCGAGGAAATCTTTCGCTCGGCCATGATCTTGTCGAGGCGAACAATTACGGGCATGGCGTTTCCTTACGCAATCTCGTCGGAGTCGAGGTACAGCTCTCGGGCGTACAAGAAGAGCTGGGAAAGCATGAACAGGACGATGCCGAGAACCAGAGAGGTCCAATCGAATGATGAAGCGATCTCTTGGGCGCCGACGGCCCCCTCGCCGCCAAACATCGAAACGGAGGTTTTGAGTGAGCCGGCGTAGAGGCTGGTGGCAGCTTGAACAACGAAGAGAATGCCGAGCACCTTCAAGCATGTCGCAGACCCTTTCTTGAAGGGGTCTCCGCTCTTGATCGTCCACACGAGAACGGCGCTGAGGATGGTCGTAGCGATACCGATGACGGCAGGGACCAATGTCGAGATCGCAAGGGCTGGATACGCGGGGGAGTCTGCAATTACAGGGTTGTCGAGCACTTCGATTGCTGGCTTTAAGGAGAACGCCACTTGTGCGATGGCGGTGGCGCAAAGGGTCGCAGAGGCTATCGCACATGCGATGCGGAAGGAATGAAGCCGGGGAGTGTGATTGTCGGAACTCATAATAACCTCCGAAGAATTTAAAAAACTCAGGTTACTTTTTAACAGTTTATGTTAAATTGACTTTGCCGGCAAGTAATAAGGGCCGAGCATTTTGTTCGGCCCCTCTGTTCCGACTGGATGAGGTTAAGGTTGGCGATGAATATGCTCAAAATCTCGAAGGCGATCTTAAGGTCGCTTCTCTCCTCCAGGTCGCTCTGTGTTGTCGTTGTTGCGTTGATGGTTCTTTGTGCTCTGCCCGTCTTCAGGAGCGCGGCTGGCATCGACGGACGGGTCGAATACCTCGAGTCGGGAATAACCCGTGTTGAGCAGGAATTGTCAGCATCCTATGCGGATGCGCTTGTGAATGCGGGGGAGGACGGTGTCTATACCTCTTCATCAAGCATGCCCGCGCTTCTGTACCCTCTTGCCGCGGGACGTCTTATCTTGGCACCGCTCTCTCCCCTACTTCCGTTTCTGCAGATATCGGATGGAGAGTACACCTATTATGACGGATCGAAGGAGTACTTGCTATGGGTCGCAACGGCCGTTGCCGTCTCGTTCCTTGCCGCGCGTCTTAACAAACGTGAAAAGCTCATCATCCAGGCACCGATGGGCGAGCTGGGTAGACTTGTTGCATCGAGCGTATGGGCGAGTGTTTTTGCAATGCTTGCCGTCCTCGCCATCAATCTTCCAGGGTTAATCGCCGCGCTTGTGAAGAATGGCCCGGGCTCGCCGTTCTATCCGATAGGCTACATTCAATATGCGACTCCGGTTATCAAACCGGCTTGGCTGGTGTTCGCGCAGACGGCCATCTTGCAATTCTTGGTGGCAGCGTTCATCTCGCTTGTCGTTCACCTTGTCGTGAAGATTGCCAATAACCCTACGCTTGGAATCGTGTTCGTATGTGCCCTGATGGGGGTGACGATGGTTCCCGGGTATTACGGAAGATCCATCGCTTTACGTGAGTTCGCCCTGTTGAATCCCCTTACGTATGCGAACACTGAGTTGACCGTCGGCGCCTATAGCCCGTACCCGACAACGCAGATAGTGAATCTGCCTGGACTTTGCTTCGAGCGTGGCGCGATTGCCCTCGTATGCGCAATCGGGATCGAGGTGCTGGCAATTAGCCTGCTTTGCGTTGCTGGAAAGAGCGGCTGCGCGTGCCCGATATCCCCGATTTGTCTTGAGAGAGGTTCCTTCACTGCATCGAGAACGGCAACTCGTTCGAGCGCTTGTGCCTCCGCCGTTGCATACGTAAGAACGATGGGGAAACTGCTCCTGCGTTCTCCTACCCTCGCCGTATGCGCGATTGCAATGTCGACGACGATGCTGGCCCCGGCTCTGGTCGAGATGTTTCCTGACGCTGATAACGTTTCCGCTGTTCGGTATAGGGATGGGGAGCTCCGTTCAATAGATCGGTATCTAGAGCAGAACGCTGCGAATATGGACGTCGAGGGCAAAGCGGCCCTGGAAGACATGCGGGATGCTCTTTCGGGTTTCGTGTACGCGCCTATGCCTGCGGAGGGGTTTCGAAGCCTTGCGACGTACGAGCGCGCTCGAGGTGAGCTGGGCGCGGCAGATGCGACTCTCCTGCAATCGATCGGAATCGAGCCGGAGACTCCTTCTCGTGCGGAGGCGCGCGCCCTTCTGCTTGAGTCGATCGCGAGCTTGCCGGACCCCAAGGTTTACGAGTTAAGTACGAAGATGCCCCCATTAATCCTCCTTTCGTATCTCCAGGCAGCGCTTCCCTCCTTATTTTTGCTGTTGCCCGTGGTTGTCACATCGCTCGCGTGCACCCACCTGCAGTGTCGTTCCCTTCTGGTTCTCCAGATCCCCGCAACAGCGCATGTGCGTTTTCTGACGGCTGTTGCGCTGGCTCTCCTGCTTGGCTTGGTGCTGCTTTTGGTGTCGATGGTTCCCGCTGTCGTTGTGTCCGTGATTAAGAACGGTGCGGGTGGATCGGAGTATCCCGTCGCTCTCATTCGGGCGGGAGCTTCGACAACGTCCACGGTGGGGGAGGCGGTGTTGTGCAGTATTCCGTTGCTGGTCATGGCATACGGCGTGATTTCCGTCGTCGCTGCGTTGACAGCAGCGATTAGCCGCAACCCCGTTGTCACCGGAATGGTTTGCGCGGTTCTCTTGGTGTTGGGTTCGTTGAGCGCTCATGTTGAAAGCGTGGGCATGGGCGTCGCGCTGCTGGCTCCATTCGCCTCGTTTGATTCCGCTTCCCAGGTGGGGACGATTGGGTTCCTTGGGCGAGGGACGAACGCGATGCCTTTTGGAGAGGTCGTCGGCGCATCGGGCGCTCTGCTGGTGGTCTTGGGCGCCGTATCTCCGTTGATGGTGCGCCTGAGTGTTCCAAAGATCGAAAGGGGATGATCTCGATGATTGACCTTCAAACGCTGACGATCTCTTATGGAAAGAAGGTGCTCGTAGATTCGGTGAACGCTGAGTTTGCCCCGGGTACGGTCTACGGTCTCGTCGCTCCGAACGGGCATGGAAAGACGACGTTGCTGCGTGCGATGGCAGGTTTGCCGGGTCCTCGCGTGGACGGGAGCATCGTTCTGGATGAGGTGCAGGGTACGGGTGCGAGAGAGGTCCGTTCTATGATCTTCTATGCACCTGGTGAGGGGACGCTGCTGTATCCCGGATTGCGTGCGGAAGATCACCTCAAGATGGTTTGCGATATGTGGCCGCATGCTCGCGATATCGAAGAGATAGTGGAACAAACGCAGATAGGCGAGTTCGCGAAGATGAGGATCCGCACTCTGAGCCAGGGCATGAAGCAGCAGCTTACCCTGGCGATTGCGTATGCGACGGGCGCGCGGTACCTTCTATTAGATGAGCCCATGAACGCGCTCGACCCCAGCAGGGTGGACTTGCATTCCGAGATTCTCAGGAAGCTGGCCGATTCTGGTACGTGCATCATCATGTCATCCCACATCTTGGATTCGGTCGATAGGCTGTGCGATGAGATTCTGTTTTTGAAGGATGGGAGGCTCATTAGAAGCATTCCGCAAGATGATGCTGCGCCGAAGTCTCCTGGATCCCATTTCGCAAAGCCTGCCGGACGCGCCGAGGGTGCGCTAAGCACGTATCGGCGACTCTACGAAAAGGGCGGGTAGAAATGCAAGTTAAAAATCTATGTGGCCAATGTGATACCGTTGAACCCGCATATCGATACCGCTCAGCCATTCGCCTCGCCCCCGTCGCACGTATCTTCATCCGGTCTGTTACTTTTAATCTAACAGTTCTTTGAGGAATGTAGGTGCTTCTGAATGTACTGTCGACTTCTTCTCAAACTAATCCTAAGAGACAAGGCCGTATGGATTTGTACGCTCGTTCTCGCTGCAGCCTTTTCCGTCCCCATTGCGTTCAATTCACCCATCTACGGCCCCTTCTTTATGAAGCAGGGCATGCAGGGCTTTGTCGACGCATTCAATACGCGCGCGCCCCAGGCCAGCGGCACAGACCTATCGCCAGAGCAGCAAGATGACGCTGAGCTTGCAAGATACGCGAACGCCGCCCTCGCCGCTCAAACCGACGCCGCCTTTCTCGACTCTGCCGAGAGCTACTACGCGCTCATGGACGAGGGCTTCCAATCCGGGTCCATCGTGGGGGACCAGGAGACCAATGACGCAGAGCTCGCATATTGCCGCGCTCTGAGCAGCTCCGGCATCACGGATATCCCGGCCTCCGCAAACGACCTGCCATTCCTTTCCTTCCTGCCTTACGCCATTGCCACGGCACCGTCTTTCCTTCCCTTCATCCCCTTCCTTCTCTCGTCGATACTCGTGCTCGGCGCCACAAGGCCCGGGACCCTGGCGGCGAAGGCGCCCGCGCCCAAATTCCGGCGCCTTATCCAGATCGTGTTTTCGATAATCGGCGCGGGGACCGCGATGCTCCTCGCCGGCCTTGCACCCGGGAGCATTTGCGCCTTGGCCCTAAACGGATTCGGGCAAATTGGGTACCCGATCGCCTTCTTCCATGACGGCGCGCTTGCCACCACGACCGCGGGAGACGTCTTCACGACCCTGCTTCTCGCGCTGCTTGCGGGCGGAACCTTGATATCCGTTTGCTCCGCCGTCCTATCGACCGCAACGAGGCGCGTCCTCGCGGGCCCCCTTGCCTCCGCGCTGCTTGTCGCGGCCCCGGCATTCCCGTTACTGTCCGATTCGGCACTGGGGCATAATGCCGTGCTCGGGCTCCTGCCGCTGGCCGTGTTCTCGCCTATCGAGGCCACGGGTTACGTAGGATGCTTCCCGACAGAATTCATTTGCTCCGGTTCGGGCGGCGCATCGATGCTTGCCGTGGCCCTGGCATACGTCGCGGTCTTTTTTGCGGTCGGCGCCGTTGCGACACGTTCGCCCAAACAGGCTGGACCCGCTAAAAAGCACCATGGGCTCGAGCTTCTGGACGCGAGCGTGGGATACGGGAGCACGACGATACTTTCAATCGGGTCGCTTTTCCTGAGCCCGGGAACGGCGGCGGGCCTCGTTGCTCCCAACGGCTCGGGGAAAACCACCCTTCTTGAAGCGCTGTCGGGCCAATTTCCCACCCGCATCCGCTCGGGAAGCCTGGCGGCAGACGGAATCTGCCAACGTCGATCAGCCGAATTCGCAGAACTCGTCTACCTGAGCTCTTCGGGCGGCGCGGATCTCTACCCCACGCTATCGGCCCGCGAGCACCTTGCTTTCGTTAGGGAGGCGTGGAAATCGGCCGCCGACATCGACTCGCTCTGCGACTCCCTCGGAACTGTCTCTTATACACATCTCCGAGCCC
>URHU01000072.1:0-9223 GCA_900547715.1 uncultured Collinsella sp.
CTACACGCGTAAGATCGTCGGCAGCGTCAGATGTGTATAAGAGACAGCTCATGGTTGCCCGTCTGACCCAGGTTCAGGCCGAGGTCGACGATGCCTACGCCAGCTACGAGTTCCCGCGCGCCTACCGTGCGCTCTACGACTTCGTGGTTACCGAGCTCTCCAACGTGTATCTCGACGCCCTGAAGGACCGTCTGTACTGTGAGAAGCCCGGCTCGCTCGAGCGCCGCAGCGCCCAGACCGTGCTGGCCGAGCTCTTCTCGATGCTCATGCGCGACCTTCAGCCGATCCTGTCCTACACGGTCGACGAGGCCATGGCCTATGCGCCCGCCGGCTGCGTCGATCACCAGAAGTACGCCGCGCTGCTCGATTGGTACAAGTCGCCCATCACGTTCGACGAGGCCAATGAGTTTGAGGGCGTGCTCGAGGCTTCACTCGAGCTCCGTAGCGCCGTGACCAAGGCCCTTGAGGATGCCCGCTCCGCCGGTACCTTCACCAAGAGCCAGCAGGTCCGCGTCAAGGCGGTCGTTCCCGCCGAGATGTACGCGCTGCTGACCGGTGATAAGGCCGTCGACCTGGCCGAGTTCTACATCGTTTCCGATGTTGAGCTGACCCAGGGCGAAGAGCTTTCCGTCTGCATTGATGCTGCCGAGGGCGAGTGCTGCGACCGTTGCTGGAACTATCGCACCACCGTCGGCGAGTACAACGGCCACGCGCATATCTGCAAGCGCTGCGCTGACGCGCTGTAAGTTACGGCGTTCGTAGAACGCCGTAACCTACCGACGCTGCAAACGCCCCTAAGCGGCAATCTGACGTTCAATCGTCGGTCGCGTACCAAAGTACGCTTCCCTCCTCTTTCACGTCACCTTGCTCGCTTAGGGACGTTTTCGCTGTTGGCGACGGCAACGCGGCTTTTCCATTGTTGGAACTAGAGCCTTCTCTTTCGACCTGCGCTCTTAGTCGAAAGCTATTTAGCGACATTCCGTTATTCGGAATGTCGCTTTTGTTTTGTGCTGGTTATTTCGCTTACGTTGGTGGATATGTCGTGCGCTCTGCGTATGGCAATATAAGATGGTTAATTGCGTTCAACGGAATTCGATGTTCTTGAGGGTAGGGGATTGATTTGGGTCGTGCTGGGGATATGACGCCGTCTTTGCGTTGGCGGTTGGGTGTTGCTGGTGGGGTAGCGCTCGTTGTGCTGCTTGTTGACCAGCTGACCAAGCTTGCGGTTCGTGCCGTGGGCGAAGCTTTGCATGTGACTGCCATCCCCGGTGTCATCGACTTTATGTTTGTCCGCAATATCGGTGCTGCCTTTAGTATGGGCGAGGGGCATGGCATCGCGTTTGCCGTGCTGGCGTTGGCGGTCATTATCGCTATTGCCGTGTACCTCGTTCGTGCACCCCAGCTCGCCCATCTTGAGGTTGTGGGCATGGCGATGGTTGCGGGCGGTGCTATCGGCAACGCTATCGATCGTTTGGCCTTTGGCTTCGTGACCGATTTTATTGCCACCACCTTCGTCGACTTCCCCGTCTTTAATGTGGCCGATATCGGCATTACCTTGGGCGTCGTGCTCGCCCTCTTCGGTTACATGTTCTTGAGCCCCGCTGCCCGTGAGGTCGATGCGACCGCCGAGCTTAACGCCCGTGACGAGGCCCGCGCTAAGCGCAAGGCCCAGCAGCGTGGGGAGCGTGCCCGCAAGATTCGCGAAAGGAATGATCGTTAATGGCCGACATCCATATTCTTGTTGCCGACGATTGCTCTGGCCAGCGTCTCGACGCCTTTTTGGGTGCCAACGACGGCTGCCCCACGCGCTCTGCCTGCGCGTATCTGATCGAGGGCGGCGCCGTAATCGTGAACGGCGAGACCTGTCTGTCAAAAAAGTATGCCGTACGCGCCGGTGACCGCATCTCGGTCGACCTGCCCGAGCCGCACGATCCCACCGATGTGATTCCCGAGGCCATCCCGCTCGACATTCGCTATGAGGACGACTATCTCATTGTGCTCTCCAAGCAGCGCGGGCTGGTGTGCCATCCCGCCCACGGCCACGAGAGCGGCACGCTTGCGAACGCCTTGGTCTACCACTGCGGTATCGATCATCTTGGTACCGTGCAGGGTGAGGACCGCCCCGGCATCGTGCATCGCCTGGATCGCGATACCTCGGGCCTTATGCTCGCGGCAAAAGACGACGACACCCAGCGCGCGCTTCAAAATCTCATTCGCACGCGTGCGCTCGACCGCCGCTATATCACGCTTGTCCACGGGCACATCGCCATGGACGAGGGCACCATCAATACCGGTATCGCCCGTTCTACGCGCGACCGCGTCAAGATGGCGGTTTCGGACGACCCCTTTGCCCGTCAGGCCATTACGACCTTTAAAGTCCTCGAGCGCTTTGATTCCACGCGCTTTGACGATGGTTATACGCTCGTTGAGTGCCATCTGTTTACCGGTCGCACGCACCAGATTCGCGTGCATATGCGTCATATCAACCACGCCTGCGTGGGCGATCCACTCTACGGCAAGTGCGATGCGCGCGCCGACCAGGGCCTGACCAGGCAGTTCCTTCATTCCTGGCGCGTGGCGTTCGACCATCCCGTGACGGGGGAGCGCATTGAGTGCCGCGACGAGTTGCCGTGGGATCTCGCTGCGGTTCTCGACGATCTGGCTCCGCGCTCGCTCGGTCGCACGGCCGTTGGAGATGAAATCGTTCCGCAGCTCGGTCTTCTCGAAGCCTAGCCAGTATTAGGTGGTTTCTTGAACTCGGTAAGCCTGCGGTAAGATATACGATTGTTTACGTTACGCGTTGCTGGGAGCCTGCATGCTCGCCTTTTTACAAACCAACACACCCATCGTGATCTTCAACCAGATTGTCGTCACGCTGCTCACGGTCTGCTTTCTGTACCAGGTGGTCTTCTTTGTCATTGGCGCTCTTCGTGGCGAGGTCGCGCCTCCCAAGGCCAAAAAACTCCATCGCTATGCCTTTTTTATCGCGGCGCATAATGAGGAGGCCGTGATCGCCAACCTCGTTCGCTCCATCAAGGACCAGGATTATCCGTCCGAGCTCATCGAGGTTTTCGTGGTCGCCGATGCCTGCACCGACAACACGGCGCAGCTCGCGCGCGAGGCCGGTGCCATTGTTTACGAGCGCAATGACCTGGCCCGCAAGGGCAAGAGCTGGGTCATGGACTTTGGCTTCGACCGCATTCTCAACGAGTATCCCGACACGTTTGAGGGCTACTTTATCTTCGATGCCGATAACGTTATCTCCCGCGATTACGTTTCCAAGATGAATGATGCCTTTGACCAGGGCTTCCATGTGGTCACGAGCTATCGCAATTCCAAGAACTTCGGCAGCTCGTGGATCTCGGCTGCTAATGCCACGTGGTATCTACGCGAGGCGCGCTTCCTCAACAACGCGCGTAATATCTGCAAGACGTCCTGCGCTGTTTCGGGTTCGGGCTACCTCATCTCCGCCAGCGTTATCGAGGGCATGCACGGTTGGCAGTTCCACACGCTGACCGAGGACATTCAGTTCACCACGTTCTGCGCCATTCACGGCATTCGCATTGGCTATGCGCCGGCGGAGTTCTTTGACGAACAACCCGTGACGTTTAAGGCGTCCTGGAAACAGCGCATGCGTTGGACCAAGGGCTTCTACCAGGTGTTCTTTACTTACGGTAAGCACCTGGTCAAGTCGACCTTCCGCTACCATCGCTTTGCCGCCTACGACATGTTCATGACGATCGCCCCGGGTATGCTGCTGTCGCTCATCTCGATGCTCGCCAATGCGACGTTCCTGATCGTGGGTGGACTCTCGCACGGCTTTTTGGCTACCGAAGTCGAGATGCAGGCCTGTGCCGCTTCGCTCATTATGACCTTCGCCATGATGTATCTGACTTTCTTTATCCTGGCGCTGCTCACGACTATCTTTGAGTACGAGCACATTCACTGCGCGCAAAAGTGGCGTCTGGTGACTAACCTGTTTACCTTCCCGATCTTTATGTTCAGCTATATCCCCATCACGGTGGCCGCGCTGTTCCTGAAGGTCGACTGGGTCCCGACGCAGCACGCCGTCAGCGTTACCCTTGACGAGGTCATGCAAGGCGCCAAATAACCACCACCAAAACCACCGCAAAGGGGACAGGCACCTTTGTGGTGGTTTTTGCTTTTGAGCAGCTGTTCAAGGAGGTTTTCGATGATCTATATCCCGTTTTGGATTTGCATCTTTGCCGGCGTGGCAATTGATGCCCGAGAGCGACGGTTTCCCAATGGGCTTGCCGGCGCATGTGCCGTGGCGGCGTTGGCGGGCGTTTGGCTCGACCTCGGTTTGAACACAGCGCTTGACCACGCCGGTCTTGCGGTCATCGTCTACCTTGGCCTTGTGCTTACCGAGTCGCTCTGGCGTAGAGTTCGCCACGCTCCTGGCATTGGCATGGGGGACGTCAAGGCACTCTTTGCCCTTTGTACCTTCGATCCCCTGGGCGGCGTTGTCGCGTTTGCGGTTGCGCTCCTGACCCTTGCCGTCGCTTGCCTCATCGCAAAATCGCGCTCCCTGCCATTGCTCCCGTTTTTAGTGCCGATTTTTGCCATAATCGAGGTCGTGGGCTGCACTTTGTAACCGATTGCGCATCCTTTTTAAGGAGCATGCCATGGAATCTAATCAAGAAACGGCCGTCATTAAGGCGCGCATGGACCGTATTCCCTCGGCGTTGTCGCCCGAGCTTGTCGAGCGCATTGCCGCCGATCGTGCTTCGGGCTATATCAACCCGTATCGTTGCAACGATGATCAGGTCATTCGTCGTATTGATCGCGCCGCCGACAAAGGCACGCTTATGCGTCCGGCGTTTATGCGCGATACCGAAAAGATACTTCATCTTCCGGCGTACACCCGTTATGCAGGCAAAACGCAGGTCTTTAGCTTCCGTAGCAATGATGATCTTTCACGCCGCGGTTTGCACGTACAGCTTGTCTCCCGCATTGCGCGCGATATCGGTCGCGCCCTGGGGCTCAATTGCGATCTGATCGAGGCGATTGGCCTGGGTCACGACTTGGGACACACGCCTTTCGGCCATGCCGGCGAGCGCTTCCTCAACGATATCTATCATGAGCGTACGGGGCGTTATTTTTTCCATAACGTGCAGTCGGTTCGCGTGCTCGACGCGTTGTATGGCCGCAACGTGTCGCTCCAGACGCTCGACGGCGTGCTATGCCATAACGGCGAGTACGAGCAGCGTGTGTTTGAGCTCTCGGACATGGGCTCCTTTGACCAGTTTGACCAGACGGTTGAGGATTGCATTGCCACGGGCTATAGCGCAATTGAGCATCTGCGTCCCATGACGCTCGAGGGCTGCGTCGTTCGCATCTCGGATATTCTTGCCTACGTCGGTCGTGACCGTCAGGATGCGATCGCGGCGGGCCTGCTTTCGCCCGACGCTTTTGATGATGGCCGGGGCGGTGCCTACAACAGTTGGATCCTCACGCATGCCTCCATCGATATCGTTGAGCACAGCTATGGTAAGCCGCGCATCGAGATGAGCGAGGACCTGTTTGAGGAAATTCGCCGAGCCAAGCGCGAGAACTACGAGAAGATCTATAGCAAGGGCGGTATCGAAGGCGATTCCGAGGCGGAGCTGCGCGAGGCGTTCGTAAAGCTCTACGACCGTTGCCTGCGGGATCTAAACAGTGGCGACGAGTCCTCTTACATCTTTAAGCACCATATTTCGCGCATTGAGCAGCAGCTTTCCTACTATGATCGCACCTATGCCTGGCAGGACGACAAGGATCAAGCCGTGGTGGATTATATCACGAGCATGACGGACGGTTATTTCTGCGAACTGACGAGCAAGCTGTTCCCTGGTCTGGAGTTTCCGCACCGTACCTATATTAACGAACGGTAGTTCGTATTAATTCGGCATACTGTTAGTGGAAAACGTATTTGATTGATACACGGGATGGCTATGGACGACCTTTTTTCTGCTTCGACGCGCGAGCGTTCCTTTCAGAATGCGCCGCTTGCGGTGCGCATGCGCCCCAATTCGCTCGACGAGTACGTGGGCCAGCAAAAGGCCGTCGGTAAGGGTTCATGGCTGCGTGCCGCGATCGAGCACGACGTGCTTTCGAGCGTGATTCTGTACGGGCCTGCCGGTACGGGCAAGACGACGCTGGCCCACATTATCGCCAACCATACCAAGAGCGAGTTTGTCGAGGTCAGCGCCGTCACGGGTACCGTGAAGGACCTGCGTCGCGTGATTGATGAGGCCAAGACGCGCCTGAATACGTACGACCGTCGCACCATTCTATTTATCGATGAGATTCACCGCTTCTCTAAGTCGCAGCAGGATGCCCTGCTGCATGCAGTTGAGAACCGTACCGTCATTATGATTGGCGCTACGACAGAGAACCCGTACTTTGAGGTCAACTCGGCACTGTTGTCGCGCGGGCGCGTGGTGGAGCTTGAACATCTGAAGGATGAGGATATCGCCACGCTTATTGAGCGTGCGCTCGAGGCACCACAGGGCTTGAACGGAAAGTTCTCGGCCGATGAGGATACGGTCAAGACCATTTGCACGCTGGCAGCGGGTGACGCTCGCTCGGCGCTCACGACGCTCGAGCTTGCGAGCGAGATTGCCGTCACGCGTCCCGATACCGAGGGAACGCCAGCGCCTGCGGCGGGGGAGCGCTATCCCATCACCGTGGATGACGTGAAGATTGCCAACCCGCGTCGCGGCTTTACGTATGACAAAAACGGCGACATGCACTACGACATCATCAGTGCGTTTATTAAGTCTATGCGCGGCAGCGACCCCGATGCCACGATCTATTGGCTTGCACGCATGATCGATGCGGGAGAGGATCCCAAGTTTATTGCGCGCCGCATTATGATCCACGCTTCCGAGGACGTCGGCAACGCCGATCCGCAGGCGCTCTTGGTGGCACATGCCGCGTTTAAGTCTGCCGAGGTCATTGGCTATCCCGAATGCCGCATTAACCTGGCTCAGGCTGCGCTCTATGTGTGTTTGGCGCCTAAATCCAACGCGTGCGAGGCTTCGATCGATGCGGCGCTGGCAGATATCCATTCAAGTGGGCTGCGCGAGGTGCCGAGTTATCTGCGCGACCGTCATCGCCCAGGCAGCGACGAATACGGTGTGTATAAGTATCCGCATGATTATCCCGAAGGCTGGGTCGATCAGCGCTATTTGCCCGAGGGGTTGGAACGCGGCGCGTTCTGGCAGCCTGCGGGTCGCGGTTGGGAAGAGTGGCGTGTGGAACAAAGCGAACGCGACCGTAGCGGGAATGCTCCGAAGTAGCTGCTGATTATTTTGTCCCACGATCTCGCGCTTGGCATGTTCAGTCCCCTTTGGGGTACCATGAAGTGCGTCTGTATTTCGATTCCTTCGGGAGGCTTGTATGAGTCCCATTCAAATCGCCCTGCTGCTGCTCGCCGTTGCCGGCGTGTGGGCTGTTATCGAGCTCGCGCTCACGCTGCGCAAGACCCGCACCGTCGTCGACTCGCTCGACAAGACGGTGAGCGACCTCAACAACACACTCGCCGAGGCACAGCCCGTGGTGGCAAAGCTCGATGGCGCCGTAGACGAGCTTACGCCGGCACTTGCCCAGGTGGAGCCGCTGCTCAAGTCGAGCAAGACCGCGGTTGACGCCCTGACGTCCAACCTCGTTGAGGTTGAGGCGGTCGTTCGCGACATCTCCGAGGTTACAGGTAGCGTGGCCGAGGCAAGCAACGCCGTGTCGAGCGTGACCGACTCTGCGGCTGGTGCCGTGCAGAAGCTCTTCAATAAGGTGAAGGCTCCTGCAGCCGACGCCGATCGCAAGCTCGCCGCTGCTGCCGAGGCCGAGCAGCCTACCGAGCGCGTTCTGATTGGTGAGGCTGAGGACGAGGCCGCCGATGGTGCGGATGCGGCCCAGAAGCCCGCAGCCAAGCCTGCTCAGTATTACACCTATACGCCCGCCGAGACCTCCGAGGAGTCCTGCGATGAGTAGCGAAGCAACCTGCCCCATTACGCTGAGCGTTGCCGGTGATCCGCGTCTCGCGCGCTTGGTGCGCATGACGGCAGCCAACGTCGGCGCCCTGTGCTCTATGTCCGTCGATCGCATCGAGGATATTCGTATGGCTGCCGAGGAAGCCTTCATCTTTGGATGCACGGCCGTTGATTCCGACGATATTTCGATCAAATTCGATGTCGACGAATCCCATGTGGGCATGACCTTTACCTTTGGCGACCAGGCGACTGTCGATGAGGATGACCAGGCTGCCGTATATGCCGAGCTCATTTTGGCGAGTGTGTGCGACTCCTACGAAAAGACTACAGCGCCCCTGACGCTTTCCCTCGACCTCAAGGCGGATATCTAATATGACCGAACGTTCCCGGAGCGGCAAGACCGCTTGGGACAAGGAGAAAACCCGCGAGTTGTTTCGTCGTTATAAAGAGACCGGTGATCCGGATGCACGCGAGCAGCTCGTCATGTCCCACATGAACCTGGTAAGGTTTCTTGCCAACAAATTTAAGAACCGCGGCGAGCCGCTCGATGACCTTTTGCAGGTCGGCTATCTGGGCCTGCTCAAGGCTATCGACCGTTTTGACCCCGAGCGCGGGCTCGAGTTCACCACGTTTGCCACACCTACTATTCTGGGTGAGATTAAGCGCCACTTCCGCGACAAGGGCTGGAGCGTGCGCGTGCCCCGTCGCTTGCAGGAGCTCTCGGCCAAGGTCAACCAGGCTACCGATAAGCTCACCAACGAGCTACAGCGTTCGCCCAAGGTTGAGGAAATCGCCGATTACCTGGGCGTGACCGTCGACGAGGTGCTCGAAGCCATGGAATCGTCCTCGGCCTACACCTCGGTGCCCATCGAGGCCCCCGGTGCGTCCGATTCCGACGATGCGCCTTCGATTCTCGATCGCTACGCCGACGACGACAACGAGCTCGACTTTACCGATGACCGCCTGGTGATTGAGGAGGCCATCCGCGATTTCTCGCCGCGCGAGCGCGAGGTTATCGAGCTGCGCTTCGTGAAGGGCATGACCCAGATCGAGATTGCCAAGAAGCTGGGCATCTCGCAGGTGCAGGTCTCGCGCCTGCTGCGCCGTACCCTTAAGAAGATTCAGGACAAGATCGACCCCGACGGAGTGATGGTTCGTTCATGAGTGAGCACCCCCAACACTGTCTCTTATACACATCTCCGAGCCCACGAGACAGGCAGAAATCTCGT
>URHU01000073.1:0-9115 GCA_900547715.1 uncultured Collinsella sp.
GCATACGACATTTCTGCCTGTCTCGTGGGCTCGGAGATGTGTATAAGAGACAGGTCCATTTCGTTATAAGCAGGACAGGATGCGGAACATTTACCGCATTTCATACATTTTCTGGTATCCACGCCGGCGATGGCACGGGCGACCTCGGCGGCGTCGGCGATGGCCTCAACCACGGTGGCAGGGCCGCGACGGCAGTCGCCCGCAGCCCAGACGCCCTCGACGCCGGTGGAGGTGGCGGCAAGGCGGCCGCGACGGTCGTGCTCGACGCCCGCGGCGTCGTACAGGCTGGCATCGATGCCCTCGCCCACGGCGCAGATCACCGTGGTGGCGGGAAGCTCAACAGTCTCGCCCGTGGCGACGGGGCTGCGGCGGCCGCTTGCATCCGGCTCGCCAAGCTCCATAACATCGCAGGTCAGCACGGCGCCGTTGAGTGCCTTAGGTGCCAGCAGCTCGCAGAACTCAACGCCGTCGGCAAGAGCAAGATCGAGCTCTTCCTCATCGGCGGGCATCTGCTTCTTGGTGCGGCGGTAGACCAGGCGCACGTTCTTCACGCCGGCCAGGCGCTTGGCCACGCGGGCAGCATCCATGGCGGTGTTGCCGGCGCCAATGACCACGACGTCCTCGCCCAGCTCGAGCTTCTCGCCCTTCTTGGCGGTCTCGAGGAACTCCAGCACGTCGAGCTCGGCACCCTCGCCCAAGCCCGCAGAGCCGGGCATCCAGGCACCGGTGGCCACGACCACGTCGGTAAAGCCCTGGGCCTTGAGCTCGTCGATGGACTCCACGCGGGCGTTGAGCTGCACCTTGGCACCAAAGGCCAGGCAGAGCTCTGCGTCGTGCGAGATATCGTCGCTCGCAATGCGGAACTCGGGGATCACGTGACGGACCACGCCGCCGAGCGAGTCGCGGGCCTCAAAGATGGTGACGGGCACGCCGGCGCGCGTCAGGAAGAACGCCGTCGCCAGGCCGGCCGGGCCGCCGCCGATAACGGCAACGTTGCGCTCGCTGTCGTTGGCGATGGCCTGGGCGCGCAGCTTGGGCAGCACGGCGGTCATGGCCTCGCGGGCGGCCTTGAGCTTGCTGGCGCGAATCTGGGCGCCCTCGGGCTCGTAGAACGCACGCTCGCAGGCACGGCCGCAGGGATGTGGGCAGATGGTGCCGGTAATGAACGGCAGGGCGTTGCGTTCGATGATGATGTTGAGTGCGTCCTCGTAGCGGCCCTCGTCAACAGCCGCCAGATAGGCAGGAATATCCTGCTGGATGGGGCAGCTCGTGCGGCACGGCGTGGTAAAGCAATCGGAAAGAGGGCTCTTGCCGGCGACCTTGCGGTCGGGCAGCGGACGCAGCGGCTTCTTGTAGAGCGGGTTGGTGAGTGAGTCGGTCTGGATCGCAGTCACAGCCTCGAGGGAGACACCCGCGAACGGCTTGCCATCCAGGTCGGTAAACTCGCCGGCCATCTGGCTAAAGCGCTCGTAGCCACCAGGCTTGAGTACGTCGGTCGCCAGGGTGACGGGCCAAATGCCGGCATCGTACAGGGCGCGGATGTTGTAGACCGTGGCACCGCCGGAGTAACTGATGCGCAGCTTGCCATCGAACTGCTCGGTAATGCGGCGGGCAGCCTCGATAGTCAGCGAGAACAGCGAACGGCCCGACATGTACATCTCGGTGGAGGGCAGCTCGTCCCTGGTCACGTCGACGGGGAACGTGTTGGTCAGCTTGACGCCAAACTCCAGGCCGCGCTCGGCGCACAGGGCAATCAGGCGCTCGAACATAGGCACGGCATCGGCCCACTGCAGGTCCTCGCGGAAGTGCGTATCGTCGAAGACGATGTAGTCAAAGCCCAGCTCGTTGAGGCGCTGACGTGCAAACTCATAGCCCAACAGCGTGGGGTTGCACTTGATGTAGGTGTTGAGGCCCTTCTCGGTGATCAGATAGGTCGCGATGCGCTCGATCTCCGCCGGCGGGCAGCCATGCAGCGTGGACTCGGTAATGGAGTTGGAGACGCGCGCCGGGATGGACTCGACAAACGCGGCGTCGACATGCTCAAACTTGTCCAGGTTGGCGAGCGCCCATGCGCGGCACTCGTTCCAAACCTCGGAGCCACTGGCGTCCTTCATGCCCTCGATGTAGGCGTCGACCTTGGGGCTCTTGATGCCCTCGAGGTCATAGCCCACGGACATGTTGAAGACAAAGCCGTCCGGGCTGCCCAGACCGTACTCGCGGGCAATCAGGTGGCAGGCGAACCATGCCTTCACGTACTCGGCAAAAGCCTGCGGAACCTCGAGCTCGGTCGACCACTCGCAGTTGTAGCACTCGTCCTGCGCCACGATGCAGGGCTTGTTCACACACTTGGAGAGCTCCTCGCCGTCCATAACCTGAACGGTCTTGAGCTCAAAGAAGCGGGAACCGGCCACGTAGGATGCCACGATGTTTTGGGCAAGCTGCGTATTGGGGCCGGCGGCCGGGCCAAACGGAGTCTCGATGCGCTCGTCAAAAATGGGAAGCGCGCCCTCCTGGTTGGTCGTAACCATCTTGCGCACGCCAAAGACGGCGCCCTGAGTCTTGTGCTCCTCGATGATCCAGTTCATCAGCTGTGAAAACGGGATCGGCCTCATGATGTCGCTCATAATGAGTTCCTCTCTGTAACGCCCGGCGAGACCGCGCGGCGGGCGCAAATACGGTGTAGCGCTAGCACAGCGCCGGCGACCCCGCGGAGGCCGCCTATGCGCGCGCCGGATGTGGCGAAACATCCGACGCGCGCGAATCTACTTGTGAATTAGTAGGTGCGATCGTTGAGCGTGCTCCAGAGCTTCTTGGACTCGGCCATGGTCCACGCGTTGATCTTGTCCTCATCAATGCCAACGAACTCGCGATCCTTGTACAGGACGCGGCCGTTGATGATGGTGGTGCGGCAGTTTTTGCCCATCATGCCAAAGAGCATGTGGCCGTCGATATTCTCCTCGCTCAGCGGCGTAAAGGGCTTGTAGTCCATAACGATAACGTCGGCGGCAGCGCCGGCCTCGAGCACACCGAGCTTGCGATCGAAGTACTTGCTCGCCATCTTGGCGTTGTTCTCGAACAGCATGGTCATGGCCTCACACCAGCCCACGTTGGGCATGGCGGCGTTGTGACGCTGAATGATCAGGAAGACCTTAAGGCTCTCGAGCATATCGTGGGTGTAGGCGTCGGTGCCCATGCACACGGGGATGCCACGACGGAAGAACTCGAGCACGGGGGCGCAGCCCACGGCGTTGCCCATATTGGATTCGGGGTTGTTGACCAGCCAAGTGCCGGACTCCTTGACGATATCCATCTCGGCAGGCGTCACGTGGATGCAGTGGCCGAGCATGGTGTCGGGACCCAGCAGGTTGTGCTGCAGCAGGCGCTCGACGGGGCTGATACCACCGCGGTTGAGGCGGGAATCCCACACGTCGTTCATGCCCTCGCACACATGGATGTGGAAGCCGGTCAGGCCGTTGTTGGCCTCGGCCATCTTATCCATGGTCTCGTCCGAAAGCGTAAAGGTAGCATGTCCGCCAAACATGGCGGCGATCATGTGGTTGTCGTTATCGCGACGCTCCTTGGCGGCCCACTGGGCAAATTCGGCGTTCTCGGCAATGGCCTGGTCGCACTTTTCCTGGCCGCGGCGATCGGAGACCTCGTAGCACAGGCACGAACGCATGCCCAGCTCCTGAGCTGCATCCTTAATGGTAAAAAGGCTTCCCGGGATCTCGCAGAAGCTCGCATGGTGATCGAAGATCGTGGTGACGCCATCACGGATGGAGTCCAAAATCGTGGCATAGGCGCTGGCCTTGGTGCCGTCGAGCGTCAGGTTGTCGTCGATCTTCCACCACTGCTGCTCAAGATTCTCCAGGAAGTTGGTGGGGTTGCAGCCCTTAATGGCGAGGCCGCGGGCCAGACCCGAGTAGATGTGGGTGTGGCAGTTGATGAGTCCGGGCATGATGAGGTTGCCCCAGGCATCGACGTACTCGGCATCCGGGTACTTGGCCTTGAGCTCGCGCTCGGGGCCCACTTCGACGATCGTATCTCCGTCAATGGCGACCGCACCGTTTGGAATGAACGGGGTCTGAGCGTTGCGGGTTAAGACGGAACCGTTAGCGACCAGAAGCATAAATGCTCCCTTCAACATCAGGGGCGGGGTTTGACACCTCTGACATAGCGGAGTGCGAAGCGCCGGCCTACACCGGAAACGGGCCCTCTCCCGTCAACGCTTCACCAAAGGGGCAAACCCTTTGAAGTGCGGCTTGGCGCCGCATGACGTCGGCGGACGAGGCGATGCGTCCGCCGACGAATAGCACCGAATTGGTTACTTCTTGCTCTCGGGCAAGACCAGATCCACGGCAGCGTCCTTGGCAGCATCGATGTGCTGAGCCACGACCGGCGTCTGCGGAAGGATCAGGTTAAGGACAATTGCCATGATGGCGGTGGGGGTTACGGCATTGGAGCCGATGACGGTGGACACCCAGGCGGGCATACCCTCGCCGGCAAGGCAACCGCTGGCCATCCAGATACCCAGGCCAAAGACGACGGAGGTGCCGACGATAGTGGTAGTGCGCTGCGTGAGGCCCTCGCGGGTGAACATGCGCACGCCGTTCATGGTGATGGTGCCAAAGACGCCGACGGTCGCGCCGCCGATGACGGGCTGCGGGATAGCGGAAAGGACGGCAGAAAGCTGCGGGAACAGGCCGGCGATGGCAAAGACGGCCGCGATGATCACAAAGACCCACTTGTTGACGACCTTGTTGGAGCAGATGATGCCCACGTTCTGGCCAAGGGCGCTGGTGGGAAGACCGCCCAGCAGGCCGCCGACCATAGAGGTGAGGCCCTGGGACACGATAGCGCCGGAGAGCTCGCGCTCGGTGGGCATACGGTCGATGGAGCCCAGGCAGGCGGCGGAGACGTCACCGATAACCTGGATGGCAACCATGGGGAACACGACGGCGAGGGTAATGCAGACCTCGGGATCAAACTCGAGCGCGTAGGGCATGAGCTTGGGAAGGGCGAAGACCTGAGCGGTGGCGACGCTGGAGAAGTCGATCATGCCAAAGGGGATGGAAACGATCATGCCAACGATCATGCCAAAGAACACGGATCCCAGCTTGAGCGTGCCCTTGCCAAAGTTGGCGAGCGCAAAGACCACGGCGAAGGTGATAAGAGCGACGCACCATGCCTGCGGGGTGCCCCACAACGGCGTACCCATACCGCCGGCCATATACTTGACGGCCGTGGGATACAGCGAAACGCCAATGGAGAAGATGACCGTACCGGTCACGACGGGCGGGAACAGCCACTTGATCTTGCTGTAGGCCAGACCAAAGAGGACCGCAACGGCGCCGCCGACGATCTCGCCGCCCAAAAGCGCGCCAAAGCTAAAGCCCGATGCGCCCATGGCCTGCAGGGCCGGGAGGAACGCGAACGAAACGCCCATGACGATGGGCAGGCCGCCGCCGATGCGACGGAAGGGAGCGAAGGCCTGAAGGGCCGTGTCGATTGCCGAAAGAATAAGCGCGACCTGAATGATGTCGGTGCTCTGCTGGCTATTAAAGCCGTAGACGCCGGCCATGATGACCGCCGGGGTAATGATGCCGGCAAACGATGCCAGTACGTGCTGAAGGGCACACGGGATCATTTCCTTAACGGGAGGCATGCCTTCGCGAGTGAACAGGGCTTCAGTGCCGTTCGTAACCGTCTCCTGGGTCATTTGACCACCAATCCTCGAAGTAGTTGTTTTCGCATCTAACGCTCTATTGTGACGCAGTGCGGGGTTGAGGTTGTGCCTTCATTGCATATCGTATTAAAGATGATTCTCATTCTCAATAATAATTTTTTGTTATCAGACTATTCTTCAGCTGAAATACCGCATTTCCGCAGGTCAGGAAAGTGTCTGGTCAAAATAACATCTAACTTTTCTTTTGGTCAACCGTTTACCGCTAAATTCCTACCGTTCGTCTGCATTACGCAATGTACCTGCGGATATACGAGATGATGGGCAGCGTGTTACCATGAGAAAAAATTGTTATGAACATTTCCGATTTCACCCAAAGGAGTTGCCCGTGAACGAGACCGTACGTCGCTTTTTGCCGATGGTCGATTTTCTGGAGCAGATACTCGGCAAAAACAGCGAAATCGTGCTGCACGATTTCTCGGATCCCGACCACGCCATCGTCGATATTCGCAACGGCATCGTGAGCGGCCGCAAGGTCGGCGGTCCCGCCACCGATCTGGCACTCAAGATCATGCACGACGCCAAGTATCGCGACCTGCCGTTTATTACGGGCTACGAGGGCCGCGGCGCCGGAGGCAAGACGTTGGAGTCAGCGACATACTTTATCCGCGAGAATGACGAGATCGTCGGTATGCTCTGCGTCAACACCGACCTCTCGACCGTACGCTCCATCAACGCCATGGCGCAGCAGCTCATGGCGTGCTTCGACGCGGCGCCGACGCGCGCGGAGCCCGCCCCTATCGAGGTCGAAAGCCTTTCGGAGTCTACACAGGAGCTCATCGACCGCAGCATTGCCGAGTTGCTGAGCGCGCGCGGGCTGGATGTAGCGTCGCTTGGTCAGAGCGACCGCGTGGACGTCATTCGCCACCTCAACGGTAACGGGGTGTTCATGCTCAAGGGCGCCGTGGCCTGCGCCGCCGCCGCGCTGGGCATCTCTGAGCCCAGCGTCTACCGCTACCTGCAAAAAGTCCGCAAGGAAGGCTAACGAGCAAAATGGAGTGCGGCTCCACAAGCGATCCGTCACTTGATAAAAGACCCTGCAGCTCGCACGCGCTGCAGGGTCTTTTTGCATGTCATGTTTAGTTGTGGCCAACGCCTTAGAGAGCGGCAACGACCTCGATCTCGACCAGACCGCCAGCCGGAAGGGCGGCAACCTGGAAGGCGCTGCGCGCGGGGAACGGGGCCTCGAACTTGGAGGCGTAGATCTCGTTCACGGCGGCGAAGTCGGCGATGTCGGCCAGGTAGACCGTGGTCTTGACGACATCGGCAAAGGTAGCGCCGGCAGCGGTCAGCAGGGCCTCGACGTTGGCGAGGGACTGCTTGGCCTGGGCCTCGACGCCCTCGGGCATCTTGCCGGTCGCGGGATCGATGCCCAGCTGGCCGGACAGGAACACCATGTTGCCGGCCTGGATACCGGGGGAATACGGGCCGATGGCTGCGGGTGCGTTATCGGAAGACACGACGGTCTTGCTCATGTTTTTCTCCTTACGATCAATTGAGAGAGCGTGAGCGCGGTGTTCACACCGGGAGGCACAGTTCGGTCTGAACACCGCGCTTGATTGGGATAGTACTCAAGGTTTCTGTTTGATGCAAGAATATTATCAGCTTGCGAGAATATTTTATCGCCCAACGGTTTCCCCGAGCCGCTGAACGGTTCTCATGTGGAGCAGCCAGTCCAAGCTGCTGAAGACTTTGTCCTGCTTAGGCTGCGGGCGTCGCCCACCGCAGCGACGCCACTATACTTTTGAATATCTGAGCATTTTGAAAGGCAGGATATGACCGCAACCGCCAGCCGAACCACTAACCGCAGGCCCGAGCTTTTGGCCCCCGCCGGAGGCCCGGAGCCCTTTGCCGCCGCGCTCGCCGCCGGGGCAGACGCCATCTACTGCGGCATGGGCAGCTTCAACGCCCGCCGCAAGGCAACCAACTTTACCGACGAGGCCTTTGAGCAAGCCTGCCGCGCCGCGCATCTAGCCGGGTCGCGCGTCTACGTCACGGTCAACATCGTCATCAAGCAGTCCGAGATGGGCGATGCACTGCAGCTCATTCATCGCTGCTCCACGCTGGGCGCCGATGCCTTCATTATCCAGGACTGGGGCCTGTTCTTTGAGGTCAAGCGCACCATGCCCGGCATCGAGACGCATATCTCGACCCAGGCGAACATCCACGATGACCGTGGGACTATCTGGTGCCGCGAGCAGGGCGCCGACCGCGTGACCCTCTCGCGCGAGCTTTCCATCGACGAGATCGCCGCCATCCACAATGCCGCGCCCGACGTTGACCTGGAGGTCTTTAGCCACGGTGCCATCTGCTTTTGCTATTCGGGCCTGTGCCTGCTCTCGAGCTTTGCCATGGCGGGCCGCTCGGCCAACCGTGGCATGTGCGCTCAGCCCTGTCGCCTGCCTTACGAGCTGATCGACGAGAACGGCCGCGCGCTCTCCCCTGCCGGTCGCGAGCGCGCGCTGTGCCCGCGCGACACCAACACGTCGCAGCTTGTTCGCCGTCTGTATGACGCCGGCGCCGCATCGCTCAAGCTCGAGGGCCGCATGAAGGCCCCCGATTACGTGTATTCCATCGTCGACGTGTATCGTCATCAGATTGATGACATGCTTGCCGATGTTTCGACCTCTAAGGATGAGGATGCCGCCCGCCAGCGCCAGCTCAAGCGCTGCTTTAACCGCGACTTTACGCACGCCTACCAGGATGGCACCTCGGGCGACGAGATGATGAGCTACGAGCGCTCCAACAACCGCGGCCAGATTGTGGGCACGGTGCTTGGCAGCCGTCTGGCCAACCGCGATGTACGCGGACTCAAGCCCGATGATCGCCGTCGCCGCGCCGCCATCGCCCGCATTGAGCTGTTTGAGCCCGTGGGCAAGGGCGACCTGCTGGAGCTTCGTCACGACGATGAGTTTGACCAGTTCCTAACCACCATCGCCGCCGATGATGCCGCCGCAGGCGACATCATCGAATGTCGCGTGCCCCGTAGCATGCCCGAGGGCTGCCGCGTGCGCGCGATTCGAAGCCAGAGCGCCATTGACGCCGCCGGCGCCGCGCTCAAGCGCGATGTGCTGCGCCGCCGCGCCGTAGACGTGTCCGTTGTGGCACGTCTGGGCGAGCCGTTTACTGTCACACTCACCTGCTGTGACAACCCCATGCTCACCGCCACCGCCACGGGCTTCATCGTCGAGGCCGCCAAGACCCGCGCCGTCGAGGCGGCAGACCTGGTTGAGCATGTGGGCCGCATGGGCTCCTCGCCCTTCGAGGCAGCGAGCTTTGATGTGGCGCTCGATGAGGGCTGCGGCATGGGCTTCTCCGCTGTACACAAGGCTGTCTCTTATACACATCTGACGCTGCCGACGATCTTACGCG
>URHU01000074.1:0-9001 GCA_900547715.1 uncultured Collinsella sp.
TTGCGCGGCCGCCGTCGCCGACTACACCCCCGCAGCCCCTGCCGACCATAAGCTCAAAAAGGCCAACGAGCGCTTGGATCGCATCGAACTGGTCGAGACGGTCGATATCTTGGCCGAGCTTTCGCGCCAAAAGGGAGAGCGGTGTGTGATCGGCTTTGCGGCCGAGACCGATAACGTCGTGGAGTACGCGCAGCGAAAGCTCGCCCGCAAGGGTTGCGATGCCATTATCGCCAACGATGTCTCTCGCGCCGATTCGGGCTTTGGAACCGATACCAACAAGGCTTGGATCGTGAGAACAGCGGGTACGCAAGAACTTCCCGTTCTAACAAAACCCCAGCTCGCAAATACAATTTTGGACTTGCTTCAAAATTTGTAAAAAAGTTCTTGCACAAGGGTAAAGTTTCGGGTTAATATACTCCCTGTTGCGAGCGAGAGCAGAGCAACAACAAAAGCTTCGGGACGTGGCGCAGCTTGGTAGCGCACTTGACTGGGGGTCAAGGGGTCGCTGGTTCGAATCCAGTCGTCCCGACCAGAAGTTTGCAGGTCAGGCACCTAGTGCCTGACCTTTTTTGTTTTAAGCAACTGCTTTAAGCAACGAAGAATCAACGCCCAACCGTCCTCCACATGTCTGGACTCTCTATGCTCACGCTGGATAGACATCGCCAGAACGGGTATAGTATCGAAAGTTTTGTCGTTTACCAGCGGGGGAGTCCTGTGGGCATCAAAAAGAAGATCAAAAAGGAGCTTATCGGCACTTCCGATTACCCGTCGAATAAGATCTTCACGATCTCCAATTTCATTACCTTCACGCGCCTGATCCTCACACTGGTCTTCCTGTACCTGTTTGTGACGGACAACAACCGTGTCGTCGCCATTGTCATCTATGCCATCGCGGCCTCCACCGACTGGATGGACGGTCAGATTGCCCGCATGACCAAAACGGTTTCGTGGCTCGGCAAGGTTATGGATCCCATCTGCGACCGTGCACTGCTATTTACCGGCGTACTGGGCCTGGTGGTCCGCGGCGAGCTTCCTATCTGGGTCTGCGTGCTCATCATCGGCCGCGATATCTATCTGGGCATCGGTACGCTCATCGTGCGCCATTATCACCCCCGTCCCATCGACGTAGTGTTTCCCGGCAAGATTGCCACGGCGCTGCTCATGACCGGCTTCTCACTCATGCTGCTGGGCTTTCCCACTGTGGACGGCTGGCATCTGCTGCCCGCCACGTTCACGGCCTTCCCGGGCCTCAACGGCAGCCCGGTACCGCTTGGCATCTTCTTCGTGTATGGCGGCGTCATCTTCTCCATGCTCACTGCCGTCATCTATTCCATTAAGGGTGGAGCGGCCATTAAACAGGCTGTCGCGCATCCAGAGGACGAAGACATCGACTTTCTTAACCCCGAAATCGAAGACTAAGTCATTGGGGTATGATTACGTACAGTTCATTCTTTGCGGCATGTCCGCGTTAAGTTAGGGGTTGTCATGGACAACATGGTTAACAATATGCCTCAGAACGATAAGGCCTCAGACGCCACCTGCGTTTTCCGCGTTCCTTCGAGCGATGTCACCGTTCCCGACCTCATGGCCAACGTGCACATCACCGCGCCCGTCTTATCTATCGTCAAGGGCCCGCAAACCGGCGCCGCCTTTGAGCTCGAGGACAATGTGACCACCATCGGCCGCGATCCCGCCAACGGCATCTTCCTCAACGACATGACCGTGTCGCGTAGCCACGCGCGCATTATTCGCGAGGGTCTGGGTGCCCGCATCGAGGACCTGGGCTCGCTCAACGGTACGTGGGTTGACGGCGCTATCGTCAACGGCGCACCGCTGCACGATGGCTCTTCCGTCCAGATCGGTACGTTTACGCTCATCTATCACGAGAGCACGCCGGAGCGCATCGAAACCGGTGAGTAGGGCATGGCCGAACGCAACTATCTGAGTATCGGCCAGGTCGTCAATCTACTTCGAGGCGCATACCCCGATCTTTCGAACTCAAAAATTAGATTTCTCGAAGATGAGGGGCTCATCACCCCTCATCGCACGCCTAAGGGCTATCGTCAGTACTCCAAAGAGGACGTTGACCGCCTGGAGGTCATTCTGCATCTGCAGAAAACTCGCTACATGCCGCTCAACGTGATTAAGCAGCGCTTGGAAAACGCCACGGACCTGTCAACGCTCGCCTACGAGGTGGGCTTGCTGTCCGATGTTCCACTCAAGACGGAGCCCAAGGAGACTAAGCAAAAGCTGCATCCCATCGAGACCATTCCCGATATGCTGGGCGTCGAGATTTCGTTTATCCGCTCGCTCGCTGAGAACGACCTCATTCGCATCATCAAGAGTCCGCAGAATCGTGAGCTCGTCGATGGCCGAGATTTCCCGATCATCCGCTACTGCTCCGAGCTGTCACGCTTCCATATCGAGCCGCGCAACCTGCGTCAGTACGTGTCTTCCGCCAACCGCGAGTCCTCCATGTTTGAGCAGGTGCTCGTGAGCATGCTCGGAATGGATACCTCCGATGACGAGCGCGACGCCAAGCTCGAACGTGCGTTTAAGAAGCTTCACGACCTAACGGAAGGTGTGCACACCGCACTGCTCAAGAACCGCGTTTTTGAGTCGCTCAACGCCGTGGTCGAGGACGCCGACATCGATGCACTCGATGAGGAAATCACTCGTTCCGAGTCCACCAAGGCCAAAAACGAAGAGATAGCTGCGCCGGCTCCACACGAGGATTCTCTCGTAAAGCCGCTCAAGGTCGTCGCCCCTTCGCACTCCGGAACCGCCACCGCGGGCAAATAACAGCTGCTGTAATTTCGGCAACCCATTGAAAGGTCATGCAATGTACGACTTCGAATCTCAAATCGTCGATATCCCCGACTATCCCGAGCCCGGAGTCATCTTTAAGGACATCACGCCGCTCTTTGGCAATCCCGAGGCGCTCAAAGCCATGACCGATGCCCTCGCCGAGCACTTTGCCGGCATGGGAATCACCAAGGTCGTGGGTCCCGAGGCTCGCGGCTTTATGGTTGGCGTACCGGTGGCTGTAGCCCTTGGCGCTGGCTTTGTTCCTGCACGTAAACCGGGCAAGCTGCCGCGTGAGACCGTAAGCCAGAGCTACGAGCTCGAGTACGGCACCGATTCAATTGAGATCCATGCCGACGCTATCAGCTCTAAAGATACCGTGTTGATTCTGGACGACTTGGTCGCGACGGGCGGAACCGTCGAGGCAACAGGTAAACTGGTTCGAGATATGGGCGCAAAGCTTGTCGGTTACGGTTGTATCCTTGAGCTTGCGTTTCTCAACCCGCGCGAGAAGCTCACGCCGTCTGATGACGATGTGGAGCTCTTTAGCCTGGTGACGGTGGACTAGCCGTTACCCTTAGTTACTGGAAAGGAAGCTACATGCGCACAGCAAACACGCACAAAAACATGGCACGCTGCGCTGCTACGGCAACCCTCGCTTGTGTTTTGGGCTTGGGCCTCGCGGCTCCTGCCTACGCCGATACCGCATCCGACCTTGCCGCTGCTCGTACGAAGCTCGAGCAGATCGGTACCCAAACCCAGCAGATTTACGATGAGCTCGCCACGCAGACGCAGGCGCTCGATCAGACTGCCGGCGAGATCACGCAAAAGCAGCAGGAGATCGCCGATGGTCAGGCCAAGCTCTCGACCTATGTCGCCGGCGAGTACAAAACCGGCGGTCTGAGCCTGCTTCAGGTTCTGACGGGTGTCGATGACCTGAGCGATATGCTCAACCGTCTGTTCTACTACGGCAAAGTTTCCGATAAGCAGGCTCAGACCATCCAAGAGGTCAAGGAACTTAAGCAGCAGCTCACCGATAAGCAGTCCGAGCAGGAAAAGAACGTCGCCGCCACGCAAAAGAAGGTCGACGAGCTTAACGCCCAGCAGGCTGAAGCCCAGAACGTCGTAAACTCTCTGGATTCACAGCTGCAGGCCGAACTAGCCGCCGAGGCCGAAGCCAACGCCGCGCTGCAGGCCGGCATCAACGCCAGCACCGCCGAGAAAGCCACGGTGAGCAACGAGACTGCCGGTACGACCGAGAACACCAACAACGGTGGCCAGACCAGCAATAACAACAACCAGGGCGGCAACACTCCGGCTCCTACGCCGGCACCTGCTCCGACGCCGCAGCCCTCCACGCCTGCTCCGGCTCCGACGCCTTCTGCTCCGAGCCAGTCCGTCGATGGCGGTTCTGTTGTCTCGCGTGCATACAGCAAGCTTGGTTGTGCTTATTCCTGGGGCGGAATTGGCCCGAACAGCTTCGACTGCTCTGGTTTTGTTAGCTATTGCCTCACTGGTCGCTATTGCCGCCTGGGCACCACGGGCACCTTTATGGGCTGGACGCGTGTGTCCGATCCGCAGCCCGGTGACGTTGTGGTCAACTCATACCACACCGGCATTTACATCGGTGGTGGTCAGATGATTCATGCTTCCGACTACAACACGGGTGTTATCATCAGCTCCGTTGCCGCCGGCATGAACAATAACTACATCTTCGTACGCTACTAAGTCATCTTACACAGCGTGTGGATGTGGACCTCGTGGCTTTAAGTCGCGAGGTCCATTCTTTTTTTCTCTCTCATCTTAGACGGCTATCTAGTATTCAAAACTAGATAGCCGTCCATTCGGTTTGCAAGAAGGCTATAATTGTTGATGAACAATTAGAAAGGACCCTCTATGAGCTGGGCACTTATCTCCGATTCAAGCTGCAACCTCCGTGATTGGCAACCGACCGCGCCCCATACCACCTTTGCATTTGCGCCCCTCAAAATTCGAGTGGGGGAGCGTGAATTCGTCGATGACCTTTCGCTCGATGTTCATGAGCTCAACTGCGCTGTTCAGGCGGAGACGAATGCCTCTTCGAGCGCTTGTCCCAGCGTAGGGGAGTGGGCCGAGCTCTTCAAATTGGCAGACAACACCATCTGCATGCCGATCTCTGAGGGCGTGTCGGGCAGCTACAACGCGGCAGCCACGGCTCGCGATATGGTTCTTGCCGAGGAGTCCGACCGACAGATTCATCTAGTCAATTCACGCGCAGCTGGCGGCAAAATGGACCTCATTTTCCTGCTGTTTGACCGCTATCTTGCAAGCAATCCGAATGTCTCATTCGAGGATGCTTGTGCATACTTCGATAGCCTTGAGCAGAACAGCAAAATCCTCTTCAGTTTGTGCAATTACGAAAACCTCGCCAAAGCCGGACGTATCCCTAAGGCAGCCGGCGTCATTGCCAACAAGCTCAATATCCGCATTTTGGGCACGGCGAGTGAGGCAGGTAAAATCGAACTCGTCGGGCACACGCGTGGCGAAAAGAAAATGCTTAACAAGATCATCGACACCATGGAAGCCGAGGGTTTTGCCGGCGGCGAGGTCATCATCGATCACGTTGAGAACGAAGCTGGAGCACAGGCGCTTACTGACCGCATAGTCGAACATTGGCCCGGCTCCAAGACCATCATCATGCCCTGCAACGGCCTGGATTCCTATTACGCCGAGATGCATGGCCTCATCATCGGCTACGGCATGGGCGTAGCTTCGGGCAAATAAAGTCCAACCAGCAAAATACGGGCGGGACAAAGCGACAGATGGCTCTTTGTCCCGCCCGTTTTATACGTCGGCTAGCTATTAAACCCGTTGAACTTGAGATAGCTCATCAAGTAAGCCTTCGAAACAAAGGATGAAACCGCGCTGCGCACAAGCAGCGACTCACGCGTTACCTGATGCGCCGTATCGGGAACCGGCGTCTGCTCGACAGAAAACGCCGAACGAATCGATGCCTCGAGCTGATCGACCACATAGTCGAAGGCCGTCGGGGCATCGTAGCTCAAACGCTGAATGTTAAAGAGCGCCTGCACCGCAGCAATAGGTAGCACCTGCTTAAAGATGCAGATAGCGATCAGGCGGGCAATCTGCTCGCGGCCATATTGCTTTTTGACCGGAGCAGGCACCAGGCCAACCTTTACGTAGTTATTGACCATCGATGGCGTAATGATAGGCTGCTCAACGCAAAGGGACAGCGGCTCCATCCACAGCGCAACATACTCAATAACCTGGTCGCGGTAGAGCGTCACATTGGGCAACTGGTTATAGCGCGGCAGACTCAACGTATTGAGTTTGCGCACGATATCGGACTGAATAAATGCATCGGGAAGCACAGTGGGCTGAATATCCTCAGGCTTAATGCTGACCGACGAATCAGACATCGGAATAACGTGTTTAACGTGATTCATAAAGGTCCTCCGTTCATCTTCTATATTGTATTCTAGATTATCTAGTTTTGAATACCACATAGCCGGCAAGAAAAATGGCGGGACAGTGCACTGATGCATCGTCCCGCCATTTAGTTAATAGATAACAACCTTACATAAGATATATTATCGTACTTATCTACGGAGAAATGCGTATGCGCTGGTTGCCGCTATGGCTCCGTCAGAAACCGCGGTCACAACCTGACGTAAACGCTTGGAACGGATATCGCCAGCGACAAATAGACCTGGCGTGCGGGTCGCCATGGATTCATCAGTCAGAATGCCGCCATCAGGCGCCAGATCGACTAGATGCTCAACAAGCTCGGTATGGGGTTGCGTCCCGGTATAGACAAAGATGCCAAAAGAGCCGGGCTCAAATGACTCGGTATGAATTTCCCCGGATGAATTGTCCTTAAAGGCGATCGTCGTTGGCATGGCTTCGCCCGAGAGCTCCACAATACTAGTTTGGTACCTAACTGTAATATTGTCCTTTTCGAATACTTTCTGAACAACACCATCAGGCGCACGGAACTGGTCGCGGCGCAGCACGATGGTCACACTGCTGGCAATATCTGACAGGAACAGAGCTTCCTCGCAGGCAGCGTTGCCACCGCCAATGACAAAGACCTGTTTGCCGCGGAAGAACATGCCGTCACATGTTGCGCAATATGAAACGCCACGACCGCGATAGGTATCCTCGCCAGCGAAACCTGCCAGACGCGGCGTGGCACCCATGCAAGCGATAACGCTCGAGGCAAGCGTATCGCCCATATCGTGATGCACCGTAAACAGCGCTGCATCGGCATCGTAATCGATACCCGTAACCATGCTCCATGTAACCTGCGCTCCCAGCCCCTCTGCATGTTGCTGAAAACGCTCGCCGAGTTCGGCGCCACTCAAGAGCGGAATGCCCGGATAGTTCTCGACTTCATTGGTCGTGGCGATCTGTCCACCCGACATGCCCTGCTCAATCACGGTCGTCGTCAGGTTGGCACGCGCAGCGTAAATGGCGGCAGCATAGCCCGCGGGGCCTCCACCGATAATCGCAACATCAATCGGCTGATCGGTAGTCATGAAGAATCCTCTCGTCGAAACGTTGTCGTTCTTTGCGCTCATACCCAAATTTACGTGAACATGACACTCATGCACTACAATGATAAATCGCGTAACAAAGCTGAAGGGGAGTTATCGATGGATCAAACGCAGACGAGCAATAGCGCTCCCCTGCCCATGCAAGCCACTCCCCAACCGGAGCAAATGACCGTTTCACATACACAAAAACCCCTGGTAACCATTGTGCACGCATCGGTTGGATCGGGCCACAAAGCCGCCGCCAACGCGATTGCACAAGCATTTGACCTTATCCGCGGCACCAAGGGAATCCCTGAGGATATTGAGATCGAAGTCCTGGATATCCTCGATTTTGGACGCATTAGGTTCGATGGTAATAAAACAGCAGCGTCGTTTACCGGCGCCACGCGCCCCATATATGACCTGACCTGGCGATATACGCTTACGGGACATCTTCTCTGGGGTGGCGGCACGGCATGGTCACGAATTATGTTCCCCGCCTTCAACGAATACGTCCGGACCCGCAAGCCCATAGCCGTGGTCGCAACACACATAACGGCGGCCAACGTCGCTGTGGGCGCCCGCGTCATCACGGGTATCGATTACCCGGTCATCTGCGTACCAACAGACTATGAAGTCGAAGGCTTTTGGCCCCACAAGGACACCGACCTATTCTGCGTGGCCAACGAGTTTATGGCCGAAACGCTGCGCCCGCGCAAAGTTCCCGAGTCAAAGATCCGCATAACGGGCATCCCCATCCGAGCCGGTTTCGATACCGATTACAAACGCGAGGATGAGCTGAGCAAGTTCAATCTCCCCATAGACAAAACCGTCGTATTGGTGATGGCCGGCGCCAGTTTGCCCCAACCATACGTGCGTTTCCGTGCCGCGATGGACCACACGCTCCCCTTCTTACGCAGCTTTGAAGACATGCACTTTGTCTTTTTACCGGGCAAGGATAAGGAATACGCCGCCCGACTCAAGACGCTCTTCGACGCCATGAAGCTCGACAACGTCACGGTTCTGGACTACGTGGACGACATGGCGGCCCTCATGCACGGCTGCGACCTGGCAATCCTCAAATCGGGCGGACTCACCGTCACCGAGTGCCTGTGCGCGCATCTACCGATGATCCTGCTGGGCAAATCATACGGCCAGGAAAAGGCCAACACCACGATGCTCACCGGCATGGGCGCCAGCATGCACGTCACCACCGCACGCGAGCTCATCGTGACGTTGCGCCATCTCCACGATCATCCGGAGTCGCTCAAGGCACTGCTCATCAATGGCGAAGTCCTGCGCCGTCCACGCGCGGCCGAGGATATCGCCATTGCAACCATGGAGCTAACCGGCAAACCCCAAAAGCGCAAACGAGCCTTCTGCCGCTTCTACTGGGGCGGAAAACCTGCTCATATCAGGTAGACGAAAGTCCGCTGCTCAGTGGGAGCCGCCCTTATATCATTCCATGCTCAAACATTCTCGCTTCGCTGCGAAACTGCGCGTGGAACGATATAAGGGCGGCTCCGGCAGAGCGGCTGCGTTTACTTACTAGCAGCTACTTCGGTATCCCCTCCATTAGAACCTGCAAAGGTAAAACAGGAAAATATAAGGCTCTGTTAGACCAGGATTGACATACATGTGTCCCCACGGTGCCATATCGT
>URHU01000075.1:0-8944 GCA_900547715.1 uncultured Collinsella sp.
CACGCGTAAGATCGTCGGCAGCGTCAGATGTGTATAAGAGACAGATGTTGAAGGTCTTGCATGCCTCATTGGGCGCGAGCTCGGCCTGGCGCGACACGTAGGTGATAACGGGCGGAACGTCCCAACCCATCTCGGCACCGTTGCGGGTGACCACGGCGTCGACGTCGTCGGCGAGCGCGCGGTTGAGGTTCTCGGTGATGCCGCCACCGGTGATGTGGGCGATGGCGTGCACGTTGGCGCCGCCGCGCAGCAGCTCCAGAATCGGCTTGACGTAGATGCGCGTGGGAGCCAGCAGGGCGTCTGCCAGCGATGCACCGCCGAGCTCCTCGAGCGGGCGGCTCAGCTCCTCGGCCTTAGCGGCGGCCTCGGGCGTGCCCGGCTTAATGCCGTCGACGCCAATGACCTTGCGCACGAGCGAGTAGCCGTTGGAGTGCACGCCAGTGGAAGGCAGGCCCAGGATCACGTCGCCGGGGCGGACGTTTGCGGGGTCGAGCATCTTGGGACGGTCGACGACGCCCACGGTAAATCCGGCAAGGTCGTAGTCGGCAGGAGCCATAACGCCCGGGTGCTCGGCCATCTCGCCGCCCACGAGCGCGCAGCCCGCGAGCTTGCAGCCGTCGGCCACACCCTTGATGATCTTTGCCATGTGCTCGGCCTCGATGTGACCGATGGCAACGTAGTCCAGAAAGAACAGCGGCTCGGCGCCCGAAGCCAGAATGTCGTTGACGCACATGGCGACCAGGTCCTGGCCCACCGTCTCGTGACGGTCCATGATCTGGGCGAGCACGAGCTTGGTGCCCACGCCGTCGGTACCGCTAATCAGAATCGGGTCTTCCATATCCTTAAGCGCGGCAGCCGAGAACAAGCCACCAAAGCCACCGATGCCGCCGATGACCTCGGGACGGTTGGTGTCCTTAACCATCTGCTTAATAGCGTCGACGGCACGGCCGCCCTCGGCGGTATCGACGCCGGCATCCTCATACGTCACATGCTTGCTGTCGCTCATCTGAGCCTTCCTCTCCCACTACCGTGGCGCCGCGCGGGCGCCAAACGGTGCTCATAGTTGCGTTCATTTCGGCGCGCGCCATAACAACGCGCGCCGTCATATCAACAAAACAGCAGGTAAAACCTACCAAAATAAACCTGTCCCTACATGGCAGGTTTTAGGCCTCGCCGTGTTCCTCTTCCCAGCTGCGGTCGTCGTATTTCTCGACCACGGCGTCGTCATCAAAGTGCAGCGGCTTGTCCAGGTTGCGGGGCTTAAAGCCCTCCATGAACTTGTCGCGGCCAAAGCTCTCGGGAATCGCCACGGGGTAGCGGCCGGTAAAGCACGCATCGCAGTAACCGCCCTTGGGCATGACCTTAAGCAGGCCCTCGACCGAAAGGAAGGCCAGCGAATCGGCGCCGATATACTCGCAAATCTCGTCGACCGTCTTGTTGGCGCTGATAAGCTGCGACTGCACGTCGGTATCGATACCGTAGAAGCACGGCCAGATAACCTCGGGTGAGTTGATGCGGATATGAATCTCCTTGGCGCCGGCGTTGCGTAGCATCTTGACGAGCTGCACCATGGTGGTGCCGCGCACAATGGAGTCGTCGATGACGACCAGGCGCTTGCCCTCGATGTTGTCACGCAGCGGGTTGAGCTTCATGCGCACGCCCATGGCGCGCAACTCCTGCGTAGGCTCGATAAACGTACGGCCCACGTAGCGGTTCTTGATAAGGCCCTCGCCAAAGGGAATACCGCTCTCGTGCGAATACCCCTCCGCGGGTGGCAGGCCGGAGTCGGGCACGCCGATGACCAGATCGGCCTCGACAGGCTCCTCGTGTGCCAGCTGACGACCCATGTCGTAACGGCAGGCATAGACGCTCTTGCCGTTCATGATGGAGTCGGGGCGGGCAAAGTAGACCTGCTCAAAGATGCAGTTTGCGGGCTCTTCGGCGGCAGGCACGCCCTGCTCGGATACCAGACCCTCGGCGCTGATGCGCAAGATCTCGCCGGGACGGACGTCACGGACGTACTCGGCACCCACGATGTCGAGCGCGCAGGTCTCGGAAGCAACGACCCAGCCGCCGGCGCGCGTGACACGGACGGCGGAGTCGACCGTCGCGGCGCCGTCCTGCGACGGCAGCTGCGAAACGGATGCGGCATCGGCCTGGTCCAGGCCCTCGTCCACCAGCTTGCCCAGCACGAGCGGGCGAATGCCGTGCGGATCGCGGAATGCGTAGAGCGCCTGCTCGTTGATGAGCGTCATGGCGTAGCCGCCACGCACGAGCTCCATGGTCTTGCGAATGCCCTCGCGCAGATGGCCTGTACGCTGAGTAAAGTAGCCGATGAGTTTGGTCGCGACCTCGGAATCCGAATTGGAGAGGAACGGCACGCCCAGCTCGATCAGCTGGCGGCGTAGCTCGTCGGTGTTGACCAGAGTGCCGTTGTGAGCAAGCGCGATAATGACGCTGTTGATGGTGGAAAGATGCGGCTGCGAGGCTTCCCAGCTCTTGGCACCGGCAGTGCCATAGCGCACGTGGCCCACGGCCAGCTGGCCGGAGAGCGTCGACAGGTCGGCGTTGGAGAACACACGATCGAGCAGTCCCAGGTCCTTGCGAACCATAACCGTGCCGCCATCACCCACGGCGATTCCCGCCGATTCCTGGCCGCGATGCTGCAGCGCGCGCAGACCAAAGTACGTCAGTCGGGCCACATCGCGATCGGGTGCCCACACACCAAAAATGCCGCATTCCTCATGCAGCTGGTCGGAGTCCGGATCATACGTCGACATGGTCTTCACCTGTCCCGCGGCACGCTCGGCCGCGCGGATGGTTTCTTGAGACATGGCATCCCCTCAGAGCCTCGTTATTTGGCGTTACCTGCCCTATTATACGCACGGCAAGACAAGCACTCCCGCGCATGAACAGCGCTTTTTAAAAGCCCACCGAGCTTATAATCCGTTTTGCAGCCAAACATTTTATTGGGCAACCGCCTCGGGGCCGACGATCCCGCATACTTCCGTTGCGACGCGTCTCGCCCGCCGTTGGGGTTTGCATTGTTGCAATTGGGACGTTCGTCCTGTCTTTTGGCAGGTCGGCGGCGTATCCTTGTACCTACAGCAAAACGAGAAAGGTTATGTATGGATCGAAACGAACTCGACCCCAGCGTCCCCAGCGCCACGGAGGTCAAGAAGATCCCCCTCATCATTAAGGTGTACGCCGTCCTGTGCATCCTGTCCGGCGTGGGCACGCTCCCGTCGGTCGGCGCCTTTATGTGGCAGGTCATCACCGCGCTCATCAACGGCAACGCCGCCGCCAAGCTCGGCGACAACACGCTCGTCGCGGTCGGCCTTATCGTCGCCGGCATCATGCTCTCTGCGGCAAGCGCCGTCATCCTGATCATCTTTGGCCTGGACCTCATCAAGAACCAGCGCCGCAATGCCGCCCGTCTGTCCTATATCCTTATCGCATTGACCGTCGTCGAGCTTTTGGTTGACGTGATGCTCCAGGGCATCGGGCCTTTCTTGCTGCGCCCCGCCATCCAGCTCGGCATCCTCGTCGCGCTTTCGACCACCGTCGACCCCACGCTGCGCCAGGAGCGCGAGCTGCAACGCCGCCTGCAGGAAATGCTCGATCGCGACGCCGCCGCCGAGGGCATGCTCGGGCGCGATGAAACCGGCGAAGGCTACATCAAGCTCAACTACTTCAACCTGTTCTGGGTATTCTTTGTCTGCTGCATACTCGGCCTGATCGCCGAGGACATCTGGCACATGACGGTCGACGACCCCGGCGTCTACCAGAACCGCGCCGGCATGCTGTTTGGCCCCTTCAGCCCCATCTATGGATTTGGCGCCGTACTCATGACCATGGTGCTCAACCGCTTCTACAAAAAGAACCCCATCATTATCTTTTTGGTGAGCGCGCTGCTCGGCGCGAGCTTTGAAGTGTTCGTGGGCTGGTTTATGCAGACCTCGTTTGGAGTGGTCTCGTGGAGCTACTCGCATATGAAGCTCTTTGGCATGCCCGATCCGCTCGCCGTCCTTACCGGCGGACGTACCTGCACGGGCTTTGCCTGCCTGTGGGGCTTGGGTGGACTCATCTGGATCAAGCTGCTTCTGCCGAGGCTGCTCAAGCTCATCAACATGATTCCGTGGAAGAGTCGCTACTCGGCTACTGTCATCTTCACCATCATTATGCTGGTCGACGGCGTCATGACGCTGCAGTCGCTCGACTACTGGTACCAGCGCGTCAACGGCACGGAACCGGATATTCCCGTTGCGCAGTTCTACGGCAAGTACTTCGATAATGACTTTATGGAGAATCGCTTCCAGAGCATGACCATGAGTCCCAAGGATGCGACGCGCGTGTAGCGCCCACCGCGCCCAAAACGCAAAATGCCCGCCGGTATCACACGTACCGGCGGGCATTTTTATAAACGAGCCTTCTATTGACGCAAGCCTCTACGCCTCGCGCTCGACCTCACTCACGCATTCGTTCTTGATGGTGCCGACGAGCGCCTGCAGGGCATCGACCACGTGCGGGCGAATGTCCCCGCCGATGAGCACGAGCATGATATCGTCTCCTACGGCAAGCTCGCCGCTTGCCAGCCACACGCGCACATAGCCGATACCCGGCATCGCGCGCGTGGCCTCGATAGCGTCCTGCACCTTCTGAGCATCGAAGCCGAACACCATGCCTCCCACCCTGCGCCCGGGAGCCACGCCATCGGTTTCGATTCCGCGGACCTCGGCCTTGGGCGTCGCGCGCACCACACCGTTATGTGTCAGATACATACCGCACGCAGGTGCCGACGAATCGGCCTTGGCCTCGCGCAGCCAAGCATCAACCGAAGGCATCGTTTTGCCATTCTCGAGCATCATTTCCCCTTTCACCGTCATTGAGTCGCCCATTATCTATTCCTCGACCGGCGTGAGCACCATGACGGCACGTGTGTTGCTCAGCGATAACGAACGACAGGTCACAAGCGTTACGACCTTGGTTGCCGAGGCGGCACGATCGGTGGCATCGCTCGCCACGGCAGAGGCACCGTCGAGCATCTCGGACAGGTAGTTCTTGAGCCCGTCGTCGCCCTCAAAATTGGTCGTGCGCGCCTTGGCATACGTGTCCTCGACAACTTTGGTCGCCAGTGGTCGCAGTTTATACGTAGCATCCCGTGTGATGTAATACACGAACTCGATGCTATCGAACGTTGCCTGATCAGTGGTGTCCGAAATCACGTTGAACATCGACCCGTCATTCATGTGGTGGCCGTAGATCGTGGTCTGCTGGTCAACCATTCCCGGCGCGGTATCGTCGCTGTCCAAGAAGATCGCACCCGATGCATTGGACGTACCGTCAAACAGCGTGTTGAGGTATTTGGAGTTGTTATTGGTCTGCACCACGGGATAGTTGATGTTGGTTCCCGGCGCGTAAATCCAACCCACAACCTCGGGATTTGTCTGGGCAAGTGCATCGAAGTCGATAATCGGCACGCCGCTGGCGTCCTTATCGCTTACATATTGCTTCTCGATTTTCTGGTATGAATCGCTTGCCTGCTTATAGCCAATCTGAGCATTGATAAAGATGGCAGCGGCGGCAACAATCAGGCCGATGCCGATGATGATGAGCAGAATGGGAATAATGGAGCGGCGCTTTTTGCGCGGCGGCTCGGTGTAATCCAACGGCGCGGCATGCGATGAAGACCGGGGCGGCTTCTTAGCGTTGCTATAAGATGAAGGTCGATATGCGGCTGGCGCGTCCTGTCGACGATGCGTCGCCGGCGTCACGGGGCGCGGCGCGCGCGGCTGCTGAGGAGAGGATGTCCGACCCTGCTGTGCCCCATGGGCAGCACTCGGCTTCGACGGATCGGGGATCTGAGAAGCCTTGAATCGTTTTCCCTGATAGTCGGACATGGCTCTCCTTATACTGCGGTGAAACGGCAGAACGCCTAGGCGTCGGCCATCTCCTGCTTCATCTTCTCAATAACCTTGCGGTACTCGGGGTCGCAAGCGCCTAGAATCTGCGTGGCGTAGATGGCGGCGTTCTTGGCGCCGTTGATGGCAACGCAGGCCACGGGCACGCCCGAAGGCATCTGCACCATCGACAGCAGCGAATCCATACCGCCCAGGTCACTCGTCTTCATAGGCACGCCGATGACCGGCAGCGGCGTAAAGGCAGCCACGACACCACCCAGGTGAGCGGCCTTGCCGGCGGCGGCGATAATCACTTTGATACCGCGATCGGCGGCAGTCGAAGCCCACTCGTGGACCTTCGCCGGTGTGCGGTGTGCGCTCGCAATGACAAGCTCATAGGGCACGCCCAGCGCCTCGAGCTCGGCGGTGCAGCCTTCCATAACGCCCAGATCGGACTTGGAACCCATGATGATCCCGACAACCGGCTTTTGATCTGCCATAAACAAAGACCTCCTGTTGAGAGCGGTGACGCGGCGAATCCGCGACCCTTAACTACTGAGAGTAGTATAGCTGCTCCCGTCCCTGCGGTCCCCGGGTGCCCCGCGGCGGGCTGGGTTTTTATCTTCGCTCCCCTTGCTTCGCAAAGTCGCTCAGACAATAAACCCAGCCCGCCGCGGGGCACCCGGGGACCTACCGGGGATTGCCATGACGTACGTTGGCTGAAATATTAACGTGGGATCCGCCGTTCGAACGAACGGCGGATCCCACACTCACTTTTTATTCAGCCCTAGTCATCGCGCAAAGCCCCTTCGGCAGCACACGGTGCAGCCAAGTCACCGCAGGCCGGGGCGGGAGGGGCCGAGTTTCCTCCTGAGCGACTCTGCTTGCAGCCGGAGCGAAAGGGGGAAATCTCGGCCCCTCCCGCCCCGGCCGGACAGGTCACACTACACCGTGTACTGCGGCAGGTCCTGCAGGGCGATGACGTCCATGCCCATGTCGTTGGCACTGCCGTGACCCTGCTGGTCCTCGCGCACCGCCTCGATGGCGCTCACGTATGTGTTGGCCGCAGACATCGCGGTCACACAGGTCACGCCGCGGCGCACCGCCTCGGTACGCAACAGATAGCCGTCGCCACGCGAACCCGGACCATACGGCGTGTTGATGATTACCGCGATCTTGCCGTCGGCGATGAGGTCGCCGATGTTGGGACGCTCGCCGTCGTGCGGGCCGCTAATCTTCTCCACGACCTCGCACGTCACGTTGCCGCCGCGCAGCACGCGTGCCGTACCCTCGGTAGAGCAGATGTCAAAGCCCAGGTAGCGCAGGATACGGGCGACCGAAAGGATATGGCGCTTGTCTCGGTCGCACACGCTGATGAACACCTTGCCGCTGCTCGGGTCAGGCAGCTTGTAGTCGATCGCCAGCTGCGTCTTGGCGTATGCCTCGGGATAGCTCTTGGCGATACCCATGACCTCGCCCGTCGACTTCATCTCGGGCCCCAAGATAACGTCGGCACCGGGGAAACGACCCCAGGGCATAACGGCTTCCTTCATGCAGAACCAATCGAGCTGACGCTCGTCGCTCGGCAGGCCCAGGCTGGCGATGGAATCGCCCGCCATGATACGTGCGGCACACTTGGCGAGCGGCACACCGGTGGCCTTGGAGATAAACGGCACGGTGCGGCTGGCACGCGGGTTGGCCTCGATCACGTAGACGGTCTCGCCCTTGATGGCGTACTGCACGTTGACCAGGCCGCGTACGCCCAGCGCCATCGCGATGCGGCGCGTGGTCTCGCGAAGCTTTGCCTGCAGGCTCTCGCTAAAGCTGAACGGCGGGATGCAGGTCGCGGAGTCGCCAGAGTGGATACCGGCCTCCTCGATATGCTCCAGAATGCCGCCGATGTAGACCTCTTCGCCATCGCACAGGGCGTCGACGTCGGACTCGATCGCACCCTCCAGGAAGCGGTCCAGATACACCGGGTAGTCGGGGCTAATGCGCGCGGCCTCGGCCATGTAATCGCGCAGGTGCTCGGCATCGTAGGCGATCATCATGCCGCGGCCGCCCAGCACGTAGCTCGGACGTACCAGCAGCGGGTAGCCAATGTGTGCGGCAACGGCCTCGGCCTCCTCAAACGAGGTGGCCTGACCCGCCGGCGGGTACATGATGCCCAGCTTGTCGAGCAGGGCGGCAAAGCGCTCGCGGTCCTCGGCAAAGTCGATGGCATCCGGCTTGGTGCCCATGATGTTGACGCCACTCTCCTCGAGCATGCGCGCCAGCTTAAGCGGGGTCTGGCCGCCAAGCGTCACCACGACGCCGTCGGGGCGCTCAACATCGATAACGTCCATGACGTCCTCGTAGGTGAGCGGCTCAAAGTAAAGGCGGTCGGACGTGTCGTAGTCGGTCGAAACGGTCTCGGGATTGCAGTTGACCATGATGGTCTCAAAGCCGCGGGCCGCCAGCGCGTAGCTCGCGTGCACGCAGCAGTAATCGAACTCGATACCCTGGCCGATACGGTTGGGGCCGGCGCCCAGAATCATCGCCTTGGGCTTGTCCGCCGGCGTGGTCTCGTCGGGAGCTACGCACTTCTTGGCATCCGGGCTCGTGCGGTAAATGTTCTCGTAGGTCTTATAGTGGTATTCCGTGGCGCTCGAAAACTCGGCGGCGCAGGTATCGACCGTCTTCATACTGGGAACCACGCCCAGACCCTTGCGGTAAGCGCGAACAAAGCGCTCATCTGAGCCGGTCAGCGCGGCAATCTCGGCATCGCTCGTGCCGTACTGCTTGAGCAGACGCATCGCGTCGGCGTCGATATCCTCCACACGCAGGCCGCGGATGCTCTCCTGAACCTGCACCATGTCGTTGATACGGTTGAGGTACCACGGATCGATACCGCAGATGCCATGGATACGCGCAACGTCCCAGCTGCGGCGCAGGGCCTCGACCACAAAGAAGATGCGATGCTCGGTCGGGGTTGCCACGGCCTGAGCGAGCTCATCGTCGCTCAGCTTCTGTCTCTTATACACATCTCCGAGCCCACGAGACAG
>URHU01000076.1:0-8930 GCA_900547715.1 uncultured Collinsella sp.
CATACGAGGTTTCTGCCTGTCTCGTGGGCTCGGAGATGTGTATAAGAGACAGTCCCGGTATCGCCTGGATCGGCTTTGTGGGCGGGGCGATTGCCGTCGTGGGCGTCATCCTCGCCATCACCGTGCTGTTTCCGGCCATCCGCCGCGCCAAGCCCGTCGCCTAATCACGTCCCCTCATCAGTTGCGGTGGAATAGTTCCTGTTTAAGGCTTCTGAAGGCCCAGACAGGAACTATTCCACCGCAACTTATTTTGGGGGAGAGGATACAAGCTGGGCATACAATGGATGTCGTTGTGTTGAGCTTACCGGGAGGCTGTTATGTGGGCATACGAGACGACGTTCTATCAGATCTATCCGCTGGGCTTTTGCGGGGCTCCGCGCGAAAACGCCGCACCCGTTGCCGAGGATGAACTCGCCCAGGCTGCCAACGCCGCGCCCAACCCCGATGCTCCTATCATGAAAATCGCCCAATGGGCCGACTACCTGCAAGAACTCGGTATTGGCGCTGTGCTGATCAACCCGCCGCTCGAGTCTGATAGCCACGGCTACGATACGCGCAGCCTACGCCATATCGATCGACGCCTGGGTGGGGATGCCGACTTTGCCGCCGTGTGCGAGACGCTGCATGCCCACGGCATCCGCGTGGTACTCGACGCGGTCTTCAACCATGTGGGCCGTGGCTTTTGGGCCTTCCGCGATGTGCAGGAGCGTAAGTGGGACTCGCCGTACAAGGACTGGTTCCACATTAGCTTTGACGGCGACTCCTGCTATGGTGACGGCTTTTGGTACGAGGGCTGGGAAGGCCATTTTGAGCTTGTGAAGCTCAACCTGCAAAATCCCGCTGTGGTCGATTACCTGCTAGAGTCCGTGCGCCGTTGGGCCGACGTCTTTGGCGTCGACGGCCTGCGCCTGGACGTTGCCTATATGCTCGACCGCGACTTTATGCGCCGCCTGCACGTCTTTACCCGTGAGCTCAAGCCCGACTTTGTGCTGATCGGCGAGACGCTCCACGGCGACTACAACCAAATCGTCAACGACGAGATGCTCGACTCCTGCACCAACTACGAGTGCTACAAGGGTCTGTACTCCAGCTTTAACTCGGTCAACATGTTCGAGATCGCCCATTCGCTGCACCGCCAGTTTGGCGGCGATCCGTGGTGCATCTACCGCGGCAAACATCTGCTGTCGTTTGTCGACAACCACGATGTGCCGCGCCTGGCGAGTATCCTCACCGACAAGTCGTGTCTGCGTCCCGCCTACGGCATGCTCTTTGGCATGCCGAGCATCCCGTGCGTCTACTATGGCAGCGAGTGGGGGATTCCTGGCGAAAAGGGCGGCCCCGATGGCGACTGGGCGCTGCGCCCTGCGCTCGATGAGCCTGCGCCCAACGAGCTGACGGCCTTCATCACGCAGCTGGCGCACTTGCGCTCGGCAAACGACGCGGCGGCCCGTGCTTTCAACTACGGTGCCTATCGCAACGTGGTGATCCAGAACAAGCAGCTGCTGTTCGAGCGCGCCTGCGACGACGCGACGGTGCTCGTGGCGGTGAACGCCGTGGACGAGCCTTACACCTTTGGCGCCGGCGAGCTCAACGGCTCTTTTGTCGATTTGCTTGCCGACGGTGTGCTCACGGTCGAGCTGACGGGCACCCTCGAGCTTGCGCCCTACGAGGTGCGTTATCTGCTGAGGGCCTAGGCCATGGCAACGTCTGACGAGGGCTATCAACATATTGAGCATGGGTTTGAGCCCGTGTTTGACGAGCGTTCGCGCGTTTTGGTGCTCGGGTCGTTTCCCTCGGTGCTTTCGCGCGCCAATGCCTTTTATTACGGCAACCCTCAGAATCGCTTTTGGCGTGTGATGGCCATGTGCCTCGGTATGCCTGTGCCGCCCAACGAGGGCGATCCTTTGGCAAGCGGTGAGCCCGCGACGCTCGATGCCTCCATTGCCGCCAAGCGGGCCATGCTGCTGAACGGCGGCGTGGCCCTGTGGGATGCAATTGAGAGCTGCGACATTAAGGGCTCGAGCGACGCGAGCATCCGCAACGTTGTGCCGGCACATATCGAGCGCATTACCGATGCCGCGCCGATCGAGGTCGTTGTCTGTAACGGCGGTACGGCAGGGCGACTCTACAAACGCTACTTGCAAGATCGGACGGGGCTGCCGGCCATCGTTCTGCCGTCGACAAGTCCCGCCAATGCGGCATGGCACCTGGAACGCCTTGTCGAGCGCTGGCGCGAGGCCGTTGACTGGGCTGTAATTTAATTTAGATTTTTGTTTGAGCGTGGGTGCCCAGACGTTTCAGAACGCCTCGCCAGATCGGCGCGGGCACGGCTGGCTCGGCGCAAACCATGCCGTCGGCGTCGACGTTGGCGGCATTGCCGCCGCCAAGTCGCTGTGCATGCTCGACGGAGCAGCCCATGCGCACAGCGCCCACAAGCTTATCCATCGCTTCCGAAAATGGTCGGCGCAAGAGGCCCATGCGTGGGGAATGGCGAAGCGCTGCGATGCCGCCGCCGGCGCAGATGGCAACGCCGCCACACCACAATTGGTCATGGCGCTCACATGCCTTGTGCAGGCGAACGGCGGTCCCACGCGCCTGCTCAGCGCCCTCTTGTGCGGCTCGAATCACGGCATAGACACGCGTTCCCGTGCTGCCAAAGTGCTCAAGCGCCTGCTCGATAGCAGTCAACGCCTCGTCGTCAGCCATATCTTCAATGGCCAGCACGATGCCATCGGCAACGCTGCCGGCGTCATTTGCCTTCAAGTCGACCGGGCGGGGGAGTGCGGTGCCGGAAAGTTGAGCATAGGCGGCGATGGCATCCTGCAGGTCCCAGAGCAAAAACTCAAGATCGGCGCTATTGGGAATGTTGATATACGCAATGTTTTGCAGCGTTTTTGGTACATCGCCGCGCGCGGTCGGCTCCATGCTGCCTCCTTTCCGGTTGGTTTCCGTTTAGGTTACACCGTCCGGCGGCGCCCCGCCGCGCTATCCTAGTGCAACCCTTACGAAAGGAACGCCATGCGTCTGCCCATGAATACCTCGCTTGCCACGCTCAAGCCCTCCGGTATCCGCCGGATTAACGCGCTCGCCGCCCAGCATCCGGGGTGCATCGCGCTCGCGCTCGGCGAGCCCGATTTTCCCACGCCCGATGTGATTAGCGCCGAGGTGACCGCCGCACTGGACCGCGGTGACACGCACTATCCGCCCAACAACGGTCGCCCCGCCCTGCGCGAGACGCTGTCCGCATATATGGGCGACGCGGGCCTTACGTATTCGGCCGACGAGGTCATCCTGACCGATGGTGCGACCGAGGCCCTGTCGGCTACGTTTATGGCCATGCTCAACCCCGGCGACGAGGTCATTATTCCCACGCCTGCCTTTGGCCTGTACGAGAGCATCGTCGTGGCCAACCACGCTAAGGCGGTCTTTTTTGATACGGAGCCCGCGCAATTCCAGATCGATGAGGAAGCGCTTCGTGCCTGCGTGACACCGGCGACCAAGGCCATCGTCATCTGCTCGCCCAACAATCCTACGGGCTGTATCCTCAACGCGGCTTCGCTCGACGCCGTGGCGCACGTGGCGGAGCAGATGGGCATCTACGTGGTCTGCGACGACGTATACAACCGCCTGGTCTATGTGGATGGCTACGAGCGCTTCGCCCAGCGACACCCGGAGCTGCGCGAGCAGACGGTCGTCATCGAGAGCTTCTCCAAGCCCTGGGCTATGACCGGCTGGCGCCTGGGTTGGCTCGCAGCCGCAGGGCCCGTCATCGCCGAGATTGCCAAGGCTCACCAATACCTAGTATCGAGCGCCGTCTCCTTCGAAATGGACGCCGCAGCCCGAGCCCTGACCGTCGACCCAACCCCTATGCTCAAAGTCTACCGAGCCCGTCGCGAACGCGTGCTCGCAGCTTTAGACGCCATGAGCCTCGACGTAGTAGAGCCCGCAGGAGCCTTCTACACTTTCCCGAGCATCAAAAAGTTCGGCCTAACCAGCGAAGCCTTCTGCATCAAAGCCATCAAAGAAGCAAACGTAGCCCTAGTCCCGGGCGACTGTTTCGGCACCGAAGGCCACATCCGCCTAAGCTACTGCGTCTCCGACAAAGATCTGGACGAAGGCCTAAATCGCCTGTCCACCTTCATTTCAACCTTATAGCCCAACGGGACGCAACACATCAGCCCACCGACCCAAGCATTATGAGTGGGGCGCGTCGCTCAACGGACACGAGGATTCGCAGCAAAGGCAACGTAGCTCCGGCCGGGAGGGGCAGGGCGAGTTTTCCGTAGATTCCGCACGAGCCGAAGGCCACTTAATGTGGCCTTCGTGCGAGCCCAGGACTTGACCGAGCGGAAAACTCGCCCTGCCCCTCCCGGTCGGAGCGTATGCAGGGTTTGTGTACGAATCCTCGTGTCCGTTGACCGACGCCGGGGTCCCCGTCATAATACTTTCGGTTCACGCACGAATCCGCTGCCAGAGACAGCCGGTGCAAACGGGCATCGCCCGCGAGCTTAATGGGATATCCCGCCAGCCGAGGTGGTCGAGTAGATATGTCTTCTCGCCCCCGTCGCTCATGCAGCGCGGGGGCTTTCTTTTTGGACATGCCCCCGTCACGTCCTTGTGGCGGACCGTGCCCGGAAAGAATTCGAGGAGGTGTAATTCATGCCCCAGCAGTACAAAATCGACAAGGTTGCAGAGATCGAGTCCCGTATCGCCGAGAACGCCGGTCTGTTCGTCGTCAACTACAACGGTCTGACGGTTAAGCAGGCTCAGGAGCTGCGTCATCAGCTTCGCGAGTGCGGCGCCGAGATGAAGGTCTACAAGAACAACCTGGTCAAGATCGCTCTCAAGAACCAGGAGCAGCCCGAGCTCGACGAGATCCTCGCCGGCCCCGTCGCTTATGTGTTCTACGAGTCCGAGCCGGTCGAGGCCGCTAAGGCCCTTAAGGACTTCTCCGCTAAGTCCAAGGGCGTCCTTGAGATCAAGGGCGGTATCTCCGACGGCAAGGCCGTTTCCGCTGATGATGTTAAGGCTATCGCCGAGCTGCCCACCAAGGATCAGCTTCTCGGCCAGATCGCCGGTCTCATCTCCGGTTTCGCTCGCGACATCGCTGTCTGCGTCAACGGCGTTTCCTCTGGTCTCGCTCGTTCGATCCAGCAGGTCTCCGAGCAGAAGGCAGCCTAGTTGCTGTTTTCACCCGCGGCGGCAACGCCGCACCCCTGGCGCATTCGCGTCGTGTTTTAACTGATCTCCGTGCATCTGCACGGAAACCGAAAGGACTTAGAAATGGCTAAGCTTACCACCGATGAGATCATCGATGCTCTTAAGGAAATGACCCTTCTCGAGGCTTCCGAGCTCGTCAAGGCTATTGAGGACACCTTCGGCGTTTCCGCCGCTGCTCCTGCCGCTGTTGTCGCCGCTCCCGCTGCTGGCGCTGCTGAGGCCGAGGAGAAGACCGAGTTTGACGTCGTGCTCGAGGGCTTCGGCGACAACAAGATCCAGGTCATCAAGGCCGTCCGTGAGCTCACCAACCTTGGCCTGAAGGAGGCCAAGGAGGTCGTCGAGGGCGCTCCCAAGGCTGTTCTCGAGGGTGCCAAGAAGGAGGACGCCGAGGCTGCCAAGGAGAAGCTCGAGGCTGCTGGCGCTGCTGTCACCCTCAAGTAATCAGGCTTTCTCGCCAGATTTCTTTGCAGACGGGGTTCGCATTGCGAGCCCCGTCTTTTTTGTTTTTCGGTCCCTCGACATCGGTTGCTCAAGCTGCCATGTTCTGTGATTTGCGTCGTATCGGGCGCCCTGCCGTTGGGCAATAAAATTGCACCATTCGAGCAATAATTTGCGTTGACCTGCTGAAGAATTGTCTCTGCCTTGTAGCGACATATAGTTCCAGCGGTAAGATGCTTGGGTATCGCAATTTGGTCTGCGGCTGTGTGCCGCACGCATGGGGCGCTTTTGCGCCTGCGAAAGGATCTTTGAATAACATGAAGGCAATCATCCCCGCCGCCGGTCTTGGCACGCGTTTTCTGCCTGGCACCAAGTGCACGCCCAAAGAGATGCTGCCGGTGCTCGACAAGCCCGTCATTCAGTACGTCGTCGAGGAGGCGCTCGACCCCGAGGAAGTCGACGACGCCATCATCGTTACATCTCCCGGTAAGCCTGAGCTACTGAACTACTTCCAGCCCGATCGCTCGCTCGAGAACCTGCTGCGCGAGCGCGGCAAGAACGCCTATGCCGATGCCGTCGCCCACGCTGGCGGTATGCCGGTCGACTTCCGTTATCAGTACGAGCCCAAGGGCCTCGGCCATGCTATCCGCTCTGCTGCCGACGCCGTGGCAGGGGAGAACTTCCTGGTTCTTCTGGGCGACTACGTTGTGCCTAATCGCGACATCTGCGACAAGATGCTTGCCGTCTCCAAGGAGCACGGTGGAGCTTCGGTTATCGCCGTCGCTGCTTGCTCGCCCGAGGAAGTTAGCCGCTACGGCGTTATCGCCGGCGAGCGCGTCGGTTCGCTCGAGGGCGCCGAGGACGTTGCCGATGTCGAGCCTGGCGCTGTCTGGCGTATCGGCGGTCTGGTCGAGAAGCCCGCTCCCGAGGCGGCTCCGTCCAACCTGTACATCGTCGGTCGCTACCTGCTGAGCCCGCTGGTCATGGACCTGCTGGCAGATCAGCAGGCCGGCAAGGGCGGCGAGATTCAGCTGACCGACGCCATGGCCCGTTCGCTCGACCGCGAGGCCATGTATGCCGTCGTCATCGACCCACTGTCGGGCTACGACACCGGCACTCCCTCTGGCTGGATGGCCACCAACGCCCTCATGGCTGCAAGCGACCCCCGCTTTGCCGATGCCTTCTGGGACGCCATCGACGAGCGCGGCGGATTGATGCGCAAGTAAGCCTTCGGGCATCGACATTTACGGGTGCGGACCTCGGTTCGCGCCCGTTTTTTATAAGAGCTGCGATTGCCGGCTCGCTGTTCACAGAAAATATATGAACAGATGTTCGGTACACATACATCTACCTGCGTGTTTTCTATCGAAAAACTTTGCTACTCCAAAAACCAAATCGCGTCAAGGCTTTTCTTGCCCAACGGTCGGTACCTGATAAACTATTAGGTTGCGATAACTGGCGAAGCTATGCCTCGCCAACCCACCGAGCATTTCCGTGAAGGAGGAAAAACCTGGTGACCTACGCATACACTGCCACTGAGCGCAAGCGCGTCAGCTTCGGGAAAATCCCGGAGGCCATGGAGCTCCCCAACCTTATCTCTGTTCAAAGGGAATCCTTTGAGCGTTTTAAGGACGAGGGCCTTCGTGAGGCGTTCAAGGAATCCAGCCCCATCCAGAGCCAGAACCATGTTCTCGAGGTTACCTTCGGCGAGCATCAGTTCGGCGACCCCGCGCACACCGTCGAGGAGTGCCGCGAGAAGGATATGACCTATCAGGCTCCGCTTCTGACCGACGTCCGTCTCACCAACAAGGAGACCGGCGAGATCAAGGAGCAGCTCGTCTTTATGGGCGACTTCCCCATGATGACCGATCAGGGCACCTTCATCATCAACGGTACCGAGCGTATCGTCGTCTCGCAGCTCGTCCGTTCCCCGGGCGTGTACTACAGCTCCGAGATGGATTCGGGCAAGCAGATCTACAAGGCCCAGATCATCCCGTCCCGCGGTGCCTGGCTTGAGTTTGAGGTCGACAAGCGCGACCAGCTCATGGTCTCCATCGACCGTAAGCGCAAGCAGAGTGCCACGATGTTCCTGCGCGCCCTTGGCATTGCCGTCACCAACGACGATATCATCGAGCTGCTCGGCAACTCCGATGTGATCAAGCGCACCCTGGAGCGCGACACCGCCCTCACTCGCGAGGACGCCCTCATCGAGATCTACCGTCGCCTGCGCCCGGGCGAGCCTCCCACCGTGGACGCTTCCCGCAGCCTGCTCGAGGGCCTGCTCTTCAACCCGCAGCGCTACGATCTGGCCCGCGTCGGTCGCTACAAGGTCAACAAGAAGCTCAACCTCACCACCGAGGAAGAGGTCACGGTGCTCACCGACGAGGATATCGTCGCGACGCTGCGCTACCTGCTGTCCCTCGCTGCCGGCGAGCAGGGCTTCAAGGTCGACGACATCGACCACTTTGGCAACCGCCGCATCCGCACCGTCGGCGAGCTCGTCGCCAACCAGTTCCGTATCGGCATGAGCCGTATGGAGCGCGTCGTCCGTGAGCGCATGAGCTCCCAGGACATCGACGAGATCACCCCGCAGTCGCTCATCAACATCCGCCCGATCGTGGCCTCCATCAAGGAGTTCTTCGGTTCCTCGCAGCTCTCGCAGTTCATGGACCAGGCGAACCCCCTGACCGGTCTGACCCACAAGCGCCGTCTGTCCGCACTCGGCCCTGGCGGTCTTGCCGGCCACAAGTCCGGCTCCAGCCGCCGCACCAACGTGCCGACGGCCGTCCGCGACGTTCACAACTCGCACTACAGCCGCATGTGCCCGATCGAGACCCCCGAAGGCCCCAACATCGGCCTGATCGGCTCGCTCGCCCTCTACGCCCGCGTCAACGAGTACGGCTTCATCGAGGCTCCGTTCCGCCGCGTCGAGAACGGCGTTGCCACCGATCAGATCGACTGGATGACCGCTGACGAGGAAGAGAAGCACGTCATTGCGCCGGCCAACACGCCGCTCGATCCCAAGACCAACGAGTTCATCACGACCGATGCCGAGGGCAAGCTTGTCCGCCCGCACACCGTGATCGCCCGTACCCGAGACTTCGACGGCTCCTTCGGCGCTCCCGCCGACGTGCCTGTCGAGGACGTCGACTACATGGACGTCTCGCCGCGTCAGATGCTCTCCGTCGCAGCCACGCTGATTCCGTTCCTCGAGCACGACGACGCCAAGCGTACGCTGATGGGCGCCTGTCTCTTATACACATCTGACGCTG
>URHU01000077.1:0-8887 GCA_900547715.1 uncultured Collinsella sp.
CTACACGCGTAAGATCGTCGGCAGCGTCAGATGTGTATAAGAGACAGATCGTGTACAGTGCGCCCATTTTCCTGGCGCTGCTCGCGGTGCTTACCATCAAGCTGCGCAAGTCGCCGTTTGACCTTTCGTACTCGCATCACGCGCATCAGGAGATCGTCCAGGGCGTCGCCACCGAGATGAGCGGCGGCACGCTGGCCAAGATGACCCTTATGCACTGGTGCGAGACCGTGCTGTTTTTGATGTGGGTGGGCATGTTCTTCGTCTGGGACAACCCGGTGAGCTGGGTGGTCGCACTGGTCGTGATGGCCGCGACGTATTTTGTCGAGGTGCTGATCGACAACACCTTCGCACGCAGCACCTGGCGCAGCTGCTTTAGGCTCGGATGGGGCGTGGCGCTGGTGTTTGGCCTGCTCAACCTTATGCCCATCCTCGTCGACGTATTTATTTAGGAGGCGGCATCCATGGATCATAAAATGTCGCGCTCGCCGTGGGTTATTCATTACGACGGCTCGAGCTGCAACGGATGCGATATCGAGGTGCTGGCCTCGCTCACGCCACTGTTTGATGCGGAGCGCTTTGGCGTGGTCAACACCGGCAACCCCAAGCATGCGGACATCTTTTTGGTGACGGGGTCGGTCAATGCCCAGAACCTGCCCGTCGTGCGCCAGATTTACAACCAGATGCTCGAGCCCAAGTGCGTGGTGGCGTGCGGCATCTGCGCGTGTTCGGGCGGCGTGTTCCGCGATGCCTACAACGTGATCGGCGGCGTGGACCGCGCGATTCCCGTGGACGTGTACGCGCCCGGGTGCGCCATTCGCCCCGAGACGGTGATCGATGCCATCGTGGAGGCGTGTGGCATCCTGGACCAGAAGGAGGCCGTGATGCGCGCCGGCGGCGACCCTCTTACCGTGGGCGGTGCCGCTACTTGGGACGGTGGCGTTGAGCTGGGCGAGGACGGGTTTGTGGCTGCGGGGGCCGGGGCTGATGGTGCCGGTGACGCGCCTGCCGGGAAGCCTGCCGCGCCCGTCGCCGGCGACGCACCTGCTGGGACGCCCGCCGCTGCAAAGGAGGCCGAGTAATGCAAAAGGCTATCTATACCACCGTTGGGATCGACGAGCTCCTGTCGCATGTCCAGGCGCTCAAGGGCGTCGGCGCGCGCTTTGTGCAAATGCACGCCGAGCGCAACGTCGACGACGGCACGTATCGCCTGGTCTATACGTTTATCAACGTTCGTGCTGCTCAGGAGCATATTGCGCAGGACGGCAGCTACGCGATCGAGAACCTGGTGGTTGAGGGTATCGACCAGTATCAGGAGATTCCGTCCATCAGCTCATATTATCCGGCGGTGTTCCCGTTTGAAAATGAGGCCCACGACCTGTTTGGTCTTGCCATTACCGACATGCAGCTCGACTTTAAGGGCTTTTTCTACCAGGTCTCGACTGCCGAGCCCATGAGCGTTATCACGCCCGAGGTGAAGGCCGCGCGCGAGAAGGCCATGAAGGTCCGCGCGGCCGCAGAGGCCAAAGCGCGCAAGGCCGCGGCCGAAAAGGCCGCCGCTGCCACGGCCGCTGCGGGGGAGGGCGTTGCGGGCGCTGGCGATGCTGCGAGCGCTGCCGTCGCTCAGCCCGCTGCGGCTGCCGGCTCCGATGCTCAGCACGATGAAACTGCTGCGAAGGCCGCGCTCAAGGCTGCCGAGATGGAGGCAAAGCTCGCCGCCATGGATCCCGAGAAAGCGGCCAAGGTCCGCGCGGCGCTTGCCGCCAAGGCCGCCCGCGACAAGCAGAAAAAGGAGGCGTAAGGTCCATGGCACATCGCTCCGTTATTCCGTTTGGCCCGCAACACCCGGTGCTGCCCGAGCCGCTTCACCTGGACCTGGTGATCGAGGACGACCGCGTTCTCGAGGCAATTCCGCAGATCGGTTTTGTGCACCGCGGACTCGAGAAGCTCACCGAAAAGCGCGATATGCACCAGTTTGGCTACATCGCCGAGCGCATCTGCGGCATCTGCGCCGTGGGCCACAGCTGCGGCTATGCCAGCGCCTGCGAGCGTATGCTCGACATCGAGGTGCCCAGCCGCGTGCAGTATATCCGCACCATTTTGCACGAGCTTTCGCGCATCCACTCGCATCTGCTGTGGCTGGGCCTGCTCGCCGATGCCTTTGGCTTCGAGGCGCTGTTCTATCGTTCGTGGACCCTGCGCGAGCAGATTCTCAAGATCTTCGAGAGCACCTGCGGCGGCCGCGTGATCCTTTCGATTAACGAGATCGGCGGCCTTAAGCACGACATTGAGGATTCCGAGCTGGCGGGCATTGTCCAGACGCTTGACGCCATGCGCCCCGACTACGAGGCCCTGGTGCATACGTTTTTGGACGACGACAGCTGCGGCGAGCGCTTGCATAGCGTGGGCGTGATCAGCAAGAAGGATGCGCTGGAGCTTTCGATGGTCGGCCCGTTCGGTCGCGCCTCGGGCGTGGACTACGACGTGCGCATGTTTGGCGACGGTGCCTATGCGGACCTGGCTGCGTTTGAGCCCATCGTTGCCACCGATGGAGACTGCTATGCTCGCTGCCAGGTGCGTTGTGCCGAGGTCACGCAGGCCATGGACATCATCAAGGAGCTTGTGGGCAAGATTCCGCACGACGGTATCGGCGGGCGCACCAAGCTTACGCCGGCCGACGGCGCGCGCGGCGAGGTTGTGATTGAGCAGCCGCGCGGCGAGGCGTACTACTATGTGCGCGGCAACGGCACCAAGAATCTGGACCGTTTCCGTGTGCGTACGCCGACGTCGCAGAACCTGGCGGGTCTGACACATGCGCTGCAGGGCGTGCTCCTTGCCAACGTGCCCATGATTATCCTGACCATCGACCCCTGCATTAGCTGCACGGAAAGGTAGGCGCGGCATGAGTTTGCTGACATTTGCCAAGACGGCCTTGGGCTCTATGGTCAAGCAGCCGGTCACGGTGTGCTATCCGCAGGAGAAGCTCGTGGCGCCCGAGCGCCTGCGCGGGCACATCGTTAACGACATGGACGTGTGCATTTGCTGCGGCATGTGCGCGCGTCGCTGCCCGGCGGGCGCGCTCGCGGTCGATCGCAAAGGCGGTACCTGGTCGATTGACCCGTACGCCTGCGTGGTGTGCGGCGAGTGCATCGAGAGCTGCCCCAAGCACTGCCTGACTATGGACACCGCCCGTACTCCAGTTGCGGCGGATAAGACTCCCACGGTAGAAACCAAGCCGGAGTAACGCGAAGACGGGGCCGGTGGGGCAAAAATGCCCCACCGGCCCCGCGCTTAACGCGCGGTGGAGCCGCCGCGAACAAAACTATGCCGGATTACGGGGCTGGATAGCGAACCTCCGACCATACGGAAAATCCCAAAAACAAAACCGCAGGTAGATTGCTTGCCGTTTTTCAAAAAAAGGTTGTATGGATGAGGGTCCCGACTTTAGCCCCGTAATCCGGCATAGTTTTGAAATGGAACCATATCCATAACAGCCCTTGGTTTCCCGTGGACAGAGGGAAACGGATCATTTTGGCCTTGCGAGGATATCCGCGTGACCCGTTCGCCATGAAATGGGCCTATCTACTACGTTTGGGTGGCTGCCCTCAACCACGGCGAAAAACGCGAAAAGAAAACCGCAGGTAGAACGCTTGCGGTTTTTCGTAAAACGCGGTTATGGTCAGGGGTATCGGGTTAAACGTAGTAGATGGGCCGGTTTCGTGGCGAACGTTACCAACTAATCCCCCGGGGACGGAGGAAAACGGATCATTTTTGCTTGATGGCTCCGAGTCGCACCAGTTTTCCTGCGAAAACTCTTGTGTCTCAACTTTGGTGAGACATTTGTCTCACGCCCAAAATCAAATCTGGAACGTGTGTCACCTGCCTTAATTGTGTCTCATTTCGTAACTTTAGGCTGATGCAAGGTCTGAGACCGCGAGAAGGGAGACACGATGGGTAAGTACACGAGGGGTCTCTTGGCGGTGATACTGGCCGTAGTGCTGGTGTTGCCAGCCGCAGCATTCGCCATGCTGCCCGAGGCCAACGCCAGGTCCAGCACAGGAATGGACGGACCGATAATGACCGGAAAGGTCGTCGACCCCGATACCAGCGGACGCTGGGAAATTTGGGCGGCAGGCCACGGCGGCAATAAGGTAACGACCCAAAACGTCGGCCGAATCTGGACCGATAAGACGGTCAAGGCAACCGGGGAAAACGAAGAGTCGGACTTTTTGACCACGCTTTCGGCGATGTCCTCGACGTCTAATTCAACCGTGACAGTCACCACGCCACTCGACATCGTGATGGTGCTGGACGCCTCTGGCTCGATGGATGATCATATGGGCGGTGGATACTCACCTAAGCGTATCGATGCGTTGAAGAACGCTGCGAATAGCTTTATCGATACCATTGCCAAGCAAAACGAGGGCATCGAGGGCGTCAATAGGCAGCATAGGGTTGCCATTGTTAAGTTTGCGGGCAAGAAGTCCAACGATATCGGCAACAATATGTATCACGACGGAGGGTACTCCTACAATTACACCCAGGTTATGAAAGAATTGACCTACTGTTCCGGCAGCAATGCGGATGATCTCAAGAAGAATACAATTAATCAAATTCAGCCTGCCGGCGCCACGCGCGCCGACTATGGCCTAGAGCTGGCCGAGGGAATCACTATCACTTCTGGCCGCAAAGACGCCAAGAAGATTATTGTGTTCTTTACCGACGGTACGCCAACAAAGCAAAATAAATTCGATGCGGGTGTCGCCAACGCTGCCGTGACAGCTGCTAAGAATATGAAGGACGGCAAGGCCACCGTTTATACTATCGGCATCTTTGATGGCGCGAACCCCAGTGCTGGTATCCAGGATTCGGGAAAAAGCCAAAAAGAGAACAAGTTCATGCAGGCTGTTTCAAGCAACTACCCCAATGCCACGGCATGGGATACTCATGGCACACGCGCGGAAAACTCCGACTACTACAAGTCGGCGACCAATGCAGAAGAACTCAAGAAGGTCTTCGACGACATCTCACAGGCCATCACATCGGAGCCGCCTTATCCGACCGAAATCCATAAGGGCTACGACGAGACCAAGTCCGGCTACATCACGTTTACCGACGAGCTAGGCGACTTTATGCAGGTCGACGGATTTGCCGAAGTCGTCATCAACGGCACGCCGTTTACCAAGGCGAGCAAGACGGTCAACAAAGAGACCAATACCGACACCTACGAGTTCGCCGGCAAGGCAAAAGACCTGCTCATTACCGTGCAGCGCACCGGCGATGACAATCCCCAGAAGGGCGATATCGTAACGGTCAATATTCCTGCGTCGTTGATTCCGCTGAGTCACTTTAAGACCGTAGACGGCAAGCTTTCGGTCGACAGCGTTAAGCCCATTCAGGTGAAGTATGCCTCGAGCGTGAAGAGGGACGCCCTCGATAACCTGTTTACGCCTGAGAAGGTCACGGGACTCAAGGACTACATCGAGAACAATACGACTGTCGTTGACGGCACCAAGACCGTGAGTTTCTACGCGAACAAGTGGAGCGGTGGTGCGTTGGGTGATACGGTCGCGACCTTTGAGCCGGCCGACACCAACCGCTACTACTACTTCCAGAAGCAGACTCCCATTTACACGGACAAGGGCTGCACGCAGCCTGCAAAGAATTCGCTGACAGATACCGGCACCTATTACTACAAGGATGAGTTTGAGGAGCAGGGCGCGAACGGTGAGGCCAAGTCTGCCACCGCCGTCATCGAGTTTATCGGCCGCGACGCTGCCAAGTTTGACGGCGCTATAGTTGCCGACAAGGACGGAAACCTGTCGTTTAGCGTGGGAACCGCGCGCCTGGCCTTTATCGACGAGCTCCACACCGCCAAGAAGAGCGTGGGCGACAACAACACCGGCACCGCGACCGACGTTCTCAACCCCAAGTGGAACAACATGTCCGCCAAGGCAGCTGCGACGCATGTCAATTCCTACCTGGGCAACAACGGCAAGATCAGCTTTGCGTATGACATGACCCCGGCAATGGTGAACACCAAGGCCAGCTTTGGTCTAACCAAGGTGCTCGAGGGTCGCGACCGGACGAATGCTGACGCGTTTGAGTTTGGCCTGACGTCCGAGAACGGCGCCCCGATGCCTACGACTACGACTGCGATCGTGCGCAAGGCCGACCTGGACGCCCAGGGCAAGGCTGCCATCGACTTCGGTACGATCGAATACACCGAACCTGGCACGTACGTCTACAAGGTCAGTGAAAAGCACGCCGGGACCACGATTGAAGGCATCGCCTACAGCGGTAACGTCGCGGAGATCACCGTGACGGTGAAGCCCAATAAGAAGGGCGAACTGAGCGCTGACGTGAAGGTGACCTCGGGTGAGACTGAGTTCAAGAACGTCTACGCTGCGGATCCTGTTGAGTCCAGCGTTACCGACCAGATTACCGCGGCCAAGTCCCTGACCGGGCGCGACTTGGCGGAAGGCGAGTTCAGTTTTGAGCTGCTCGAGATCGCGGACAAGGAAGTTAAGCCTGTCGAGACTGTTACAAACGGCGCCGACGGCAAGGTGACGTTCAGCGCCATCAAGTACACCGAGATCGGCCAGCACACCTACATGCTGCGCGAGGTCAAGGGCGACGCCGGCGGCATCACCTATGACGATACGACCTACACCATCGTGACGACCATCAGCGATAACGGCAAGGGCCAGCTGGTGGCTACGCATGAGCTGAAGGGCGCCAAGGACGTCAAGAGCATCGAGTTCAAGAACGTCTACACCACGAATGATGCCGAGGTATTACTTGTGGGCAAGAAGAACCTGCAGGTCGCCGACGGCTTGACCCCGGCTGACATTGCCGGCAAGTTCACCTTTACCGTGACCGGTGAAGATGGTGCACCCATGCCCGCGAACGCGAGTGTGACCAATCATGCCAAGGGCAAGGTCGACTTTGGCAAGATCACCTTTACGCTCGACGACCTTAACAAGGCTCTGGGCGAGAAGCCCGAGAAGCGCGAGCACACCTTTACCTACACCGTGACCGAGTCCGGCGAGGTCGCTGGCGTGACCAACGACGCCAAGCTGTCGCGCGAGGTTTCCTTCACCGTGACCGATGACGGCAAGGGCAATCTGAGCGTATCCTGCAAGCCGGACGGCGATGTGGCATTTACGTTCACCAATACCTATAACGTGACGCCTGTCGAGACGAGCGTCACCGACCAGATCACCGCGAACAAGGTCCTGACCGGGCGTGAGCTTGCTGCCGGCGAGTTCTCTTTTGAGCTGGTCGAGGGCGACGAGGTTGTCGCCAAGGGCACCAACGCTGCCGACGGCACGATCGCCATGGACAAGATCGCCTACGACAAGCTTGGTAAGCACACCTACACGCTGCGCGAGGCCAAGGGCGGAACCACCAGCAAGGGCGTCACCTACAGCGACGCCAAGTACACCATCGAGACCACCATCACGGACAACGGCGACGGCACCCTCAAGGCCGAGCATGTCCTGAAAGGTACCGAGCCCGCCGAGTTCAAGAACACCTACAGCGTAACCCCGCTCGATGCAGAGCTCGACTTTGACCTGAGCAAGGTCATCAGCGGCCGCGACTGGACGGATGGGGACGAGTTTAGCTTTACCATCACCGCCCCCGAAGGCGCCCCGCTGCCCGATCCCGCAACCGTAACCGTGAGCAAGAAGGACGCGAAGGACGGCATCGCCGCCATCAAGTTCGGCAAGATTCACTACGCTGCCGCCGGAACCTATAAGTACGAGATTCGCGAGAACGCGGGCAGCACGGTCGGTATGACGTATGACGCGCATGTCGCAACCGCCGAAGTGACCGTGACCGAGGACAGCGATGGCAACCTGACCGCAAACGTCACCAAGAAGGAAAACGGACGCTTTACCAACACGTACCGCACTGAGCTCGATTACGCCGCGGCCGGCGGCCTCAAGCTCAGCAAGACCCTCTACGGACGTCCCATGACCGAGGGGCAGTTCACCTTTACCGTGACGCCCGCCGACGATGATTCGGCTCGCGCACTTGGCCTGCTTCCCGGGGCCAACAACTTCGAGTCCCCTACAACGATAGAGGGAACGGTCGGTCAGATTGACATCCTGGCGGGCCATGAGGCCAAATTTACGCAGGCTGATGCCGGCAAGACCTTTACGTACACCGTGGCCGAGAAGAACGACGGCCAGCCGGGTTACACCTACGACGACGCTGTCCGCACCGTGACGATCGCCATCGCCGACGACACCGCCGGTACGCTCACCGCCACGACGACCGTCTCCGGCGGTTCCGAGGGCACGCTGGTGACCGAGTACAAGACCGGCGCGGCTGCGGTCGAGAGCGCCGTGGTTCCGTTCGTCAACAGTTATAGCGCTACGACCAACACGCCTGGTGGCACCGCTGCTCAGGTCGTTGCCGCCAAGACCCTGACCGGTCGCCCGATGGTCGACGGCGAGTTCTGGTTCGGTATCGCCTATCAGGGTGAGCTTGTGGGTTATGAAAATCTCAAGCCCAATATCGGCGGGCACGTGAGCTTTGATGCTCTGCACTACGACACCAAGATGCTTGCCGATCTTGAGTCTGCTGGGCTTGCCCATCGTACCGATAAGGACGGCAAGCTTGCCTGGACCATTAACTACACGGCCTACGAAGATTTATTCGGGCTGCCAAATGGCGTTTCCGCTACAACGTGGAGCTTTGGCTTTAAGGTTATCGTCGTCGACAACGGTGACGGTACCCTGACGGCAACGGTCGACTACGGCGGCGTCGAGCCCTTGTTCGAGAACGTCTACGGCGCCGAGGCCGTCGATGCCGCGCTCACCGGTACTAAGACTGTCTCTTATACACATCTCCGAGCCCACGAGACAGGCAGAAATCTCGT